>NZ_JALQEK010000048.1:0-112343 GCF_023630765.1 Caballeronia sp. ATUFL_F2_KS9A
GCGCCGGCTATCAAACAGAATGCCGAAGAGCGGCGCGTCATTACTTACGAAATCACGCCCGCCAACCCGACGCCGAAAACCCAGCCGAAGCTCACGCAGGCCACCGTCGATTCGGTCACCCTGCATGGCATCGATGAATTGCTGAAGCTCTCGGGCCAGCGCGACACGATCCTGAAATGGCTCGATGCCTTCGACGCCAACCGCAGCGCGATGCTCAAGCAGGCATTCGGCGATGCGGCCACGGCCGGCACTCTGATCTTCATGGCCGCTCAGGTCGTAGCGGAAATCAAGCGGCGCAAGGCGCGCGGCATTCCCTCGCATACCGCGCACGCCGCGCCCGGCACGATGGAAAAGCCGCACACCAAGCCTGGCGAACATCGCGAGACCACGCAGAAAGGCGCAAAGCCCAGCGACCTGCCCGCGAAGGACGGCTGTGGGTGTCCGGCAACGGCGAGCAAGAAGCCGGTCAACTATGCGATGGGCGACGAGAACCTCGAACAGACCGACTTCGCGCTCGACGGCGTGACGCCGATCGTCTGGACGCGGCGCTATCGGTCGAGCCTTTGCGCTTACGATGCGAGTCCGCTCGGGGCGCGCTGGACGAGTCCCTATCACCTGTCGATCGACGAGCACGACAGCGGCGCGCTGACCTTCTTCGATCCGGACGCGCGCGCGGTGCCGCTGCCCGCCGTCCCGCTCGGCGATTCGATCGAGGTGCCGAGCGAGCAGCTCACCATCAGCCGAGTCGATGCGCGCACTCTGCAACTCGCCTATCCCGATGGCTCGCGCGAGGTCTACGAGCAAAGCCGCACGGTGAAGACTTCGCGCTACCGGCTCGTTGCCCGCACGGGCCGCGACGGTCTCGGGCTGACGTTGAGCTACAACGACAAGGACGAACTGACCGGCATCACCGACGGCGCGGAGAACACGATTCGTATCGAGACCGTGAACGGGCGTGTGGCGGCAATCTATCGGATCGGCTTGCACGGCAGCCGCGACGAGGCGATCGCGCAGTACACGCACAGTCCAGAAGGCGATCTGATCGAGCACCGCGACGTACTTCATCACGCGCGCACGTATGTCTATCAGCATCACCTCCTTACGCGCTACACGGACTTCAACGGCAACCCGGCCAATCTCGAATGGGACGCGTTGGGCCGAAGCGCGGCAACGTCCGCGCAATCGCGCTGCGTGCGGACGTGGATCGCCAAGGACACAATCCTCGACCGTGAAATGAACGTTCACGCGCTGGCCCCGAAAGAGGACACGCGCTTCGAATATCACCGCGAGCACTGGTACACCAAAGTCACGGACGGCGAAGGCAACGCCACGATCCATCGATACGACCAGCACAACCGCATCATTCTGGTCGAGCATCCGGACGGAACCAGCGACGCGTTCAACTGGAACGAGAACAATCAACTCGTCAGCACGAAGAACGCGCTCGGTCAGGTGCAACGTTTCGAATACGACGAGCAAGGACGTGTAGCAGAGCTGCGGCGTAGCGGATGGACATAGCGGAGCGACGCTTTACGAGAGCGCTCCGAAAGCCTTCCACGTTCCGGCGTGCCTGCTGCGGTGCAGGTCCACCCGGCGACGGCTGTTCCGGCCGGGTTGCTATTGGTCATGGTGTCACCGATGACCCACGTTCCGGAGGTCGGCGGAGCCGTGCCTCGCAATACGCGCTGCCCGGGCAGCAGGTTCCCGCTGTCGAAGGACTGAAATGGCGCTACCGCTGTCGTACTGTCGATAGCGCAATTCCAAACGGCATAGCGGGCACACTGAAATCGTTGCCCGCGACATCAGCGAGTGCCACGGCCCCCGCTTGAAGATTGATAAGCCCAATCGGATATTGCGTGTCGCCTGGGTAGGTCCGCACGTTCCCCTTAATCGATAGCTTGCTGATGGTCACAGTTGCGCTCGTCGAGGAAGCGCCAACCGTGACCGCGCGCTCGTCGCTCGCGCCCGAGCTGTTGACGTTCAGAATGGCGTTACCGTCAACAACGATCGCTTGAACGGTGCATGCTGCCGCTGGCGCACACGCGACACAACCCGCAACTTCGCACTCTGCGATGGAAAGCAAGGTTGAGCGGGTCGGCTTCGCCTTCATCGGTTCGCGAGGAGATGCTCGATGTGCCCGTCGAAGCGTGCCGGGTCCGGGCCGCTGCGCGAGCCGCGCATCGCCGCCCAATCCAGAATCTGACGGACCGTACCATTTCCGTGGTAATGGTTAATTTTGCAAAGAAAGTAGGCGCCGCCCCGCACAGGGGCAGTGCCAATAGACCGACGCGAATACGGGATCCGGCGAAAACCAAAACCAAAACCAAAAAATCAAAACGAGTGATGAATCCCCGCCAGCACGATGACCTGATTCGCCGTACTCGACACCCCAGCGGTAAAGAAAGCCGCCTTCACCCCCCCAGTAGCATGCTCATAAAGCGCATTGACATAAAGCTGCGTCGACTTCGACAACATATAGATATCGCCGATTTCGAACTGCGTCCATCGTCCGCCCGCGAACGTCGTCGTCGCCGCGCCGCCCGCGATCCAGTTCCACGCGACCGGTTTAAAGGTCAACCCCGCATCGTATGACTGAAACGTATCGGACTGCCCGTTCGATTGCAGCTTCACGCGCGTATAAAGCGCATGCACGACGAACTTGCCGATCTCATACGACGCACCCGCGCCCATCTCCTCCTGCTTGTCCGCCATGTAAGTCGCCGCCGGCTGACCCTGAAACGTCGTCAGACCGGTCGTCGCGATCGCGGGCGTGCGATTGTGCTCGTTCGAATACGTGGCCGCCGCCTTGAACGGACCGTTCGCATACGTAATGCCGAAGCCGTAGTTGCGGCCCGTCGAGAAGTTCGTCGTGTTGCCGAGGCCCATCATCGCGCCCGCAGAGAAGCCATAGAAGTTCGCCGAGCGGAATTTCACCGAGTTGTCGTAGGGCACCACGCCCGTATCCGCCAATTGATCGATGTTGCCCGGATGAAACGCGTACCAGCTCGCCGCGAGATACGCGGTCGATAGCGGTCCGAGCATGTCGAAGCTGAACGGCGTCTGATGACCGAGCGTCAGCGTGCCGACGTTTTCCTGCTCGAGCCCGAGATACGCCTGCCTATTCCAAAGCGTGCCCGCCTTCGCGAAGTTGCCCGTGTTCGTGTAGAAGCCGTTCTCGAGTTGCGCGACGGTCTTGAGCCCGCCCCCCAAATCCTCGACCACGCGAAAGCCCCAGCGATCCGGCTGCATGTTGCCCTGCTCCTCCATCCACTTCGGATGGCCGCCGACGTTGTTGATATACGCGATGCCGGCATCGAGACTGCCATAGAGCGTGACCGTGCTTTGCGCGGCCGCACCGGTCGCGACCCCGGCCCCGATGAGCCCCGCTGCGATGATGTGCTTCACCCTTCGTTCTCCTGATCGTGTGGTTCGAGCGCGGGCCTCGCCCGCTTTCCTGTTCCTGCTGATCGCAGTTGTTGCCCTTCCCCAGCAAGACGTCCGCCACTCGCTTGCGTTCCATATATGGATCACCGTCCTGCCTATGGAAAGTATAGTGAGCTTTCCCGCGCCAAAAAAATAAATTTGTGATGAAGCCGGGTAGACCCTGAGACGACGCGGACACGGCGCATCTGCCGGGCAAAAGGGCTTACGGATCAATGACAAACGGGCGTTCTTACTTCATCCGCGAGCTTTGAACCGCGTCGACTTAAGTGTTTTCACCTAGATATCTACTTTTATATTTTTTCCGAGCCAGTCGACTCCTATAATCACCATACACGAACTGTTGTTCCTTTAGTGGAACACAGACGAACCAGAGGAAAGGGTGAAAGATGTCTGAACAATGGCGCTGCGCCGGGCATGCCGGCGATCTGTCGGAAGACGCACCAATCGAATTCAAGCTCGATGACGGCGCGGAAATCGGAATCTACAAAGTGGGCGACGCGCTATATGCGCTCGAGAACGTCTGCCCGCACGCATATGCGTTGCTGACGCAAGGCTTCGTCGATGGCGACACCGTCGAATGTCCGCTGCACGAAGCGGTGTTTCACATCCCCACGGGCAAATGCCTGAAAGAGCCCGGCGGCCGCGACCTGAAGACGTATTCGGTGCGCCTCGCCGGCGAGGAAATTCAGATCAAGGTGGCGTGACATGGAAAAAGTCGTGAACTTCAACCCGCATCTCAAGCCGTGGCTCGCGCCGCAGCCGAACAACGTCGCCGGCAAGGGCGTGATCGAAAAGCCGGGCGAGACTGAAAACTTCATCTGGCAGACGCGCAAGGCCGAGCCGACGCAATACGAAAACGACTTCGGCGATGCGCTCGAACGCGTCTTCGAAGCGGGCGCGCTGGAACTGGAACAGGTGGTCGCGGGCTTGAACAAGGACGGTTTCCGCACGCCGGAAGGCACCGCATGGACCGCCGACCGCCTCGCCGCCGAACTGCGCACGCTCGCCGAATAAAGAAGGAGCTTCTTCCCATGACGTCCCCTCAGCAAACAACCGCCGCCGATCCCGTTCAGGCCTATCTCGATCGCGGCTTGCGCAATTACTGGTATCCCGTGGCGCCGAGCTGGCAAGTGGCGAATGCGCCCATCGGCTTGACGCGACTCGGCGATCAGATCGTGCTCTGGCGCGACAACGAAGGCAAAGTGCATGCGCTCGAAGATCGCTGTCCGCATCGCGGTGCGCGTCTGTCGCTCGGCTGGAATCTCGGCGGCAGCGTCGCGTGCTGGTATCACGGCATCGAAGTCGATGGCAGCGGCACTGTGCAGAAAGTGCCCGCCGTGTCCGCGTGCCCGCTCGAAGGCCAGAAGTGCGTGAAGTCGTACCCCGTCGAAGAACGCGCGGGCGCGATCTTCCTCTGGTTCGGCGACGACGCCAACAAGGAACCCGCGCCGCTCGTGCTGCCCGAAGAACTCGTCGCCGAGGAATACGCGAGCTTCCTGTGCATGTCGCACTGGAAGTGCAATTACCAGTACGCGATCGACAACGTGATGGACCCGATGCACGGCGCGTATCTCCACGCGACATCGCATTCGATGGCCGAGGGCGACAAGCAGGCCGACATGCGCGTGCGCAAGACCGAAACTGGCTTGATGTTCGAGAAGGTCAATCAGCGCGACGTGAACTTCGACTGGGTGGAGCTCGGCGAAACCGGCTGCCTGTGGATGCGCCTCGCGATTCCGTACAAGAAGAAGTTCGGGCCCGGCGGCAACTTCGGGATCATCGGTTTTGCTACGCCCGTCGACAACGACAACTGCCAGGTCTACTTCTGGCGCACGCGCAAGGTCTCCGGATGGCAGCGCGATGCGTGGCGCTTCCTGTATCGCAATCGTCTCGAAGGACTGCACTGGGCCGTGCTCGAACAAGACCGCTATGTGCTCGAAAGCCTGGCGCCGAACGCACGCGATCACGAATTCCTCTATCAGCACGATGTCGGCATGACGCGCGTGCGTCGCATGTTGAAGCAGCGCGCGCAGCAACATCTCGCCGCGCTCGAAGCATTGCCGAAGAACACGGAGCACGCTCATGCGTGATGCGTCGAAAGCGCTCGACGGCCGTCGCGTGATCGTGACCGGCGGCGCTCGCGGACTCGGCGCGGCCTTCGTGCGCGCGCTCGTCGGGCAAGGCGCGCACGTCGCGTTCGGCGATGTGCTTAGCGAAGAAGGGGAAGCACTTGCGCGCGAACTGCGTGACGTGCACTTCTTCCCGCTCGATCTGAACGAACCGCGAAGCATCGCCGAATTCGTCGAACAAGGCACGAATGCGTTGGGCGGTCTCGATGCGCTCATCAACAACGCCGCGATCACCAACTCGGGCGGCAAGTCCGCCAGCGAGCTCACACCGCAAACATGGGATGCGGTGATGAACGTGAACGTGCGCGGCACTTGGCTGATGAGCGTCGCGTGCCTGCCGCATCTGAAGGATTCGGGACGCGGCGCGATCGTGAACATCGCATCCGATACGGCGCTGTGGGGCGCGCCGAAGCTGCTCGCATACGTCGCGAGCAAGGGCGCGGTGATCGCGATGACGCGCTCGCTCGCCCGCGAGTTCGGCGCGGACAACGTGACCGTCAACGCGATCGCGCCCGGCCTCACCGAAGTGGAAGCCACCGCATATGTGCCCGCCGAGCGTCACGAGTATTACCTCAAAGGCCGCGCATTGACGCGCGCGCAAGTCCCCGACGACGTGAACGGCCCCGTGCTGTTCCTGCTCTCGGATGCGGCGCGCTTCGTAACGGGCCAGTTGCTGCCGGTGAACGGCGGCTTCGTGATGAATTGATTCGCTCTATTTGATTGGAACCTGGAGAAAGCAATGGCCGATGCAGACATCGAACGCAAGTCGTGGGATCAGCCCGCCGAAGCGAGCTTCGCACAATGGATGGACACGCGCGTCGCGCGCCTCGAAACGCGCCGTTACGACTGGGACGCGCTCAAGTTCCAGGCCGACTACGACCCGAAGTATCGTCGCGCGCAGATGCGTTATGTCGGCACGGGCGGCACGGGTGTATCGAAGGACATGAACACGATTCCCGCAGGCAGCTTCACGTTTTCGACGATGGTCATTCCCGCCGGCAACATCGGGCCGAGTCATATTCATATCGACGTCGAAGAGATTTTTTTCGTGCTGCGCGGAAAGATGAAAGTCGTCTGCGAGAAGGACGGACAAACGTGGGAAGCCGTGCTCGGCGAGCGCGATCTCATTTCCGTGCCGCCGGGCGTGTATCGCACCGAGATCAACATCGGCGAGGAAGACGCGCTGATGTGCGTGATGCTCGGCGCGCCGAAACCCATCACGCCGACGTATCCGCCGGATTCGCCGCTGGCGAAGTTGAAGCGCTGAGGCTCGCATGAACATCCAGACGCTCGCGTGCTTTCCCGACACGCATATCGAAACCGCGCACGGCATCACGGGTTATCGCGAGGCAGGTGCGATGCATCGGCGCGCGCTGCCCGTCGTGCTGCTGCATGGGATCGGGTCGGGCGCGGCGTCGTGGGTCCGGCAGCTCGACGCGCTCGGTGCGAAGCGGCGTGTCATCGCATGGGACGCGCCGGGGTATGGCGAATCTAGTTGCATACGTAACGATTCGCCGCTTGCGCTCGATTACGGGCAAGCGTTGCGCGCGTGGCTCGATGCGCTCGATATCGATCGATGCGTGATCGTCGGCCATTCGCTCGGCGCGATCATCGCGGGATCATTCGCCGTGCATACGCCACAGCGCGTCGCGGGCCTGCTGCTGATATCGCCGGCTGCGGGTTATGGCGCTGCATCGAAGGAAGTGCGCGAATCGAAACGCGATGCACGTTTGAAGATGCTGATCGAACTCGGCCCGCAAGGACTCGCACGCGAGCGCAGCGCCAACATGCTTTCGCACTACGCCGACGATGAAGCGCGCGAATGTGTCCGCTGGAACATGGCGCGCATCGTCCCCGCAGGCTATGCGCAAGCGACGCATCTGCTTGCCAACGCCGATCTCGCAGCGGATATCGCGCGCTTTCACGGACGCATCGCGGTCGCCGTCGGCGCGGACGATGCGATCACGCCGCCCGACGCATGCGAGCGCATCGCGCAGGCCGCGCGGGTCAATCTGCAAGTGATGCCGCGTGCGGGCCATGCAGGCTACGTCGAATCACCCGCTGCATACACCGCATTGATCGATGCGTTTTGCGAAAGCATCGAATGCCACACGAAAGACGGAGTACCGCAATGACATCCCCTGCCACGGAAGAAGCCGACAAGGGCGAACCGACTTACATCGTGCCGGGACTCGAACGCGGATTGAAGATCCTCACCGAGTTCTCGCCGCGCGAACCGGTGCTTGGCGCGCCCGAATTGTCGCGACGCCTCGGCATTCCGCGCACGACGGTTTTCCGCCTGTTGCAGACGCTCGAATCGCTCGGCTTTCTGGAGCGCGCGGACAAGGACCGCAACTATCGGCTGGGCGTCGCCGTGCTGCGTCTCGGCTTCGAATATCTGAGCTCGCTTGAACTCACCGATCTCGGCCTGCCGATCATCGAAGCATTGCGCGACGCGACCGGTCTCACGAGCCACATTCTCATTCGCGATGGGCGCGATGTCGTGTTCGTCGCGAAAGCGCAGAGTCACGCGCCTATCTTCAGTTCGGTGAAGGTGAACGTCGGCACGCGCCTTCCCGCCCATGCGACGACGCACGGCCACGTTCTGATGGGCGATCTTTCGCTCGATGAACTTCGCGCGCTCTACCCGGAAGCGCATCTCGAACGCTTCACGACGTCCACGCCCGAAACGGTCGAAGAGCTCTTCGAGCGCGTGAAGGAAGACGCCGAACGCGGCTACGCGACAAGCCAGTCGTCGTTCGAGCGCGGCATATCGGTCGTCACCGCGCCCGTTCGCAACGACACGGGACGCATCGTCGCCGTCATCACGACGACGATTCCGCGTCCCGAGATCGACGCAGCGTTGCTCGACAGCGGTCTCGTCGACAAGGTTCGCGAAGCCGCCGATGCGCTCTCGATGCGTCTCAACTATCGCCCGGGCGCGCGTGCGTCCGCGTCGAACCGCTACATGAAATCTCTGGGGTTGCAATGATTCGAATCGATCTCTCGGACCAGGTCGCTGTCGTCACCGGCGGTTCGTCGGGCATCGGTCTCGCGACGGCGAAGTTGTTCTTGCAAGCGGGCGCATCGGTGGCCATTTGCGGGCGCGACAGCGAACGTCTGCAAGGCGCGCAGGCAACGCTCGCCGATGAATTCCCGCAAGCGCAACTGTTCGCCGCGCGTTGCGACGTGCTTGACGCGGACCAAGTGAACGCATTCGCATCGCAGGTAATGCAACGCTTCGGCCGCGTCGACATGCTCGTGAATAACGCGGGTCAGGGCCGCGTCTCCACATTCGCCGATACCACCGACGACGCCTGGCGCGACGAACTGGAACTGAAGTACTTCAGCATCATTCGTCCGACGCGCGCCTTCTTGCCGATGCTGAAAGATGCGCCTTCGTCCGCGATCGTCTGCGTGAACTCGCTGCTCGCGCTGCAACCAGAGCCGCATATGGTCGCGACTTCATCGGCGCGCGCGGGCGTGTTGAGTCTCGTGAAATCGCTTGCGACGGAACTCGCGCCGCAACGCATCCGCGTGAATTCGATTCTCATCGGCATCGTCGAATCGGGGCAATGGAAGCGTCGCTATCAGAACTATTTGGACGAGAACGCCGATAACCCCACGCGCCAAAGCTGGGAAGAATGGACCGGCGAGCTCGCGCGCAAGAAAAACATTCCGCTCGCCCGCTTCGGCTTGCCCGAAGAAGCGGCGCAGGCGCTCTTCTATCTCGCAACAACGCTGTCGTCGTACACGACCGGCAGCCATATCGATGTTTCCGGAGGCTTTGCTCGTCATGTCTGAAAAAACCACGGTCGGCGAACTGATCGCCGCGTTCCTCGAACAATGCGGCGTCCGCACGGCGTTCGGCGTGATCTCGATTCACAACATGCCGATCCTCGATGCGATCGGGCGTCGCGGCAACATCCGCTATGTCGGCGCGCGCGGCGAAGCGGGCGCCCTGAACATGGCCGACGGACTCGCGCGCGTATCCGGCGAACTCGGCGTCGCGTTCACGTCGACGGGCACGGCTGCCGGCAACGCAGCGGGCGCGATGGTCGAAGCGCTGACGGCGGGCACGGCGTTGCTGCATATCACCGGGCAGATCGAAACCGAGTATCTCGATCAGGATCTCGCGTATATCCACGAAGCGCCCGATCAGTTGTCGATGCTGCAATCCATCTCCAAGGCGGCGTTTCGCGTACGCACCGTGGACACCGCGTTGCCGACGATTCGCGAAGCCGTGCGCGTCGCGCTCACTGCGCCTGCGGGCCCGGTGAGCGTCGAGATTCCCATCGACATTCAGGCCGCTGAAATCGAATGGCCCGCCGATCTCGCCGCGCCGCACGTCGGCATGCTCACGCACGACAGTCTGCGCGTGAAGCAGCTCGCCGATGCGCTCACGAACGCGAAGCGTCCGTTGCTATGGCTCGGCGGCGGCACGCGTCATGCGCGCGGCGCGGTCGAGCGCCTCGTGAAGCTCGGCTTCGGCGTGGTGACGAGCGTGCAAGGTCGCGGCGTGCTGCCGGAAGATCATCCGGCGACGCTCGGCGCATTCAACGTGCATCCGTCCGTCGAAGCGTTCTACAAGACCTGCGATGCGCTCGTCGTCGTCGGCTCGCGTCTGCGCGGCAACGAAACGCTGAAGTACAAGCTCGCGCTGCCGCAGCCGCTTTATCGCATCGACGCCGATGCGCTCGCCGATAACCGCGGCTATCGCAACGAACTCTTCGTGCATGGCGATGCATCGCGCGTGCTCGATGAACTCGCGACGCTGCTCGAAGGCCGCATCCGCATCGATGCCGCGTTCGCGAGCGATCTCGCGGCAGCGCGCGAAACGGCCGTCGCGGAAGTGTCGAAGGGACTTGGACCGTACAAGCGTCTCGTCGATTCGCTGCAACGCGCGGTGGGCCGCGATTACAACTGGGTCCGCGACGTGACGATTTCGAACAGCACGTGGGGCAATCGCCTGCTGAAGATTTTCAATCCGCGCGCGGGCGTGCATGCGCTCGGTGGCGGCATCGGGCAAGGCATGCAGATGGCGATCGGCGCCGCGCTTTCGGGCGCGGCGAAGAAGACGGTCGCGCTCGTCGGCGATGGCGGTCTGATGGTCAATGTCGGCGAGCTCGCAACCGCCGTGCAGGAAAAGGCCAACGTCATGATCGTGCTGATGAACGATCAATGCTACGGCGTGATCCGCAACATTCAGGACGCGAACTACGGCGGACGCCGCATGTTCGTCGATCTGCATCAGCCGGATTTCGCGCAGTTCTGCGCGAGTCTCGGCCTTGCGCATCGCCGCATCACGTCGCTCGATCAGGCCGATGACATCGTGCGCGAAGGGCTCGCGATCGATGGCCCGGTGCTGGTCGAAGTGGACATGCTGTCGGTCGGCTCGTTCGCGACCGCGTTCGCCGGGCCGCCCGTCAAGAAGGAAGAGCCGAAGGAGCCGGAATATGCGTGATCCCCTCCATGCACGGCAAGCGATCGACATCGCGATGATCGGCTTCGGCGCGATCGGTTCGGCGGTGTATCGCGCGCTCGACAACGATCCGCTCGTTCGCATCTCGCATGTGATCGTGCCGGAACGCGATCGCGACAACGTGCGCGCCGTGCTCGGCGATAACGTCGATGTCGTGTCGCACGTCGATGCGCTCGCCAGTCATCCGGAATTCGCGCTCGAATGCGCGGGACATGCGGCGCTCGTCGATCATGTCGTGCCGTTGCTGAAGTCGGGCACGGATTGCGCGGTCGCATCGATCGGCGCGCTGTCGGAAGCCGGCTTGCTCGATGCCCTCGCCAATGCCGCCAATGAAGGCGCGGCCACGATCACGCTGCTCTCGGGTGCGATCGGCGGCGTCGATGCGCTCGCCGCCGCGAAGGAAGGCGGCCTGGACGACGTGCAGTACACCGGCCGCAAGCCGCCGCTCGGCTGGCTCGGCACGCCTGCTGAAACGCTCTGCGATCTGAAGTCGCTGACTGAAGAAAAGGTCATCTTCGAAGGCACTGCACGCGATGCGGCGCGTCTCTATCCGAAGAACGCGAACGTCGCGGCGACCATCGCGTTGGCGGGACTCGGGCTCGATGGCACACGCGTGCGTCTCATCGCCGATCCGGCTGTCGAGCGCAACGTGCATCGCATCGTCGCACGCGGCGCGTTCGGCGAGATGTCGCTGGAAATGTGCGGCAAGCCGTTGCCGTCGAATCCGAAGACATCGGCGTTGACTGCATTCAGCGCAATCCGTGCGTTGCGCAATCGCGCCGCGCGTTGCGTCATCTAAGGAGCTTCAGAAAGATGAATCATCCCGACACTTCGCTCGTAGCGTCCGGCGATATCTATATCGGCGGCGAGTGGCGCAAAGGGCGCGGCAATCAGTACGCGAGCATCTATCCCGCCGATCAATCCGTCAACGCGGAGATCAGCACCGCCGATGCCGACGACGCGCGCGAAGCCGTCGAGATCGCGGATCGCGCTTACAGGCAGGCCGATTGGGCCGGACTGAAGCCGCATCAGCGTGCTGCGGTTCTGCATCGCATCGCGAATCTGATCGAAGCGCGTCATGAAGCGCTCGCGCAATTGCAGCGCCGCGACAACGGCAAGCCGATCAGCGAAACGCGCGCCCTGGTCACGAGCGCGGCCAACACGTTCCGCTACTTCGCAGCGTGCCTCGAAACGCTCGAAGAAGAACTCACGCCTTCGCGCGGCGATTATCTGACGATGAGCGTGCACGAACCGCTCGGCGTCATCGCGGCAATCACGCCGTGGAATTCGCCGATCGCATCCGATGCGCAAAAGCTCGCGCCTGCGCTCGCGGCCGGCAACGCGGTCGTGCTGAAGCCCGCTGAAGTGACGCCGCTGGCATCGCTTGCGCTCGCGCGCATCTGCGAGGAAGCGGGCGTGCCGAAAGGCGTCGTGAGCGTGTTGCCCGGCAAGGGCTCGGTCATCGGCGATGCGCTCGTGCGTCATCCGCTCGTCAAGAAGGTCGCGTTCACGGGCGGCACCGAAGTCGGTCGCGGTATTGCGCGTCTTGCTGCGGAAAAGCTGATGCCGGTATCGCTCGAACTGGGCGGCAAGTCGCCGACCATCGTCTATGCCGATGCCGATCTCGATCACGCAGTGAACGGCGTGCTGTACGGCATCTTCAGTTCATCGGGCGAATCGTGCATCGCGGGATCGCGGCTCTTCGTCGAACGCAAGGTGTACGGCGAGTTCATGTCGCGTCTCGTCGATCGCGCACGCAGGCTGCGCGTCGGCGATCCCACGCGCGAAATCACGCAGATGGGTCCGCTCATCACATCGCAGCATCGCGAGAGCATCGAACGCTATGTCGCGCTCGGTCTCGAAGAAGGCGGCACGCTGTTATGCGGCGGCGAACGTCCGACGGGCGATGGCCGCGAGAAAGGCTTCTTCTATCTGCCGACGATCATCGAAGGTCTCGCGAACGATGCGCGCATGTGTCAGGAAGAAATCTTCGGCCCGGTGCTTGCCGCCCTGCCCTTCGACGACGAAGCCGCGTTGTTGCAACAAGCGAACGACAGCGTGTTCGGTCTCGCCGCCGGCATCTGGACGCGCGACTACAAGCGCGCATGGAACCTCGCGCGCGCGTTGAGCGCGGGCACGGTCTGGATCAACACGTACAAGCAGTTTTCGATTTCGACGCCTTTCGGCGGATGGAAAGACAGCGGCATGGGACGCGAGAAAGGCCGTCTCGGCCTGCGCGAATACATGCAGCAAAAGAGCCTGTACTGGGGCTTGAACGATGCCCCGCTGCCGTGGGCGAACTGAAGGAGTTGCCATGACGATCCTTGGCATTGAACGCATCACCTACGGCGTGACCGATCTCGACACCTGCCGGCGCTTTTTCGCGGACTGGGGATTGAAGGAAGTCGCGCACGATGAAGCGCGCGCGCGTTTCGAAACGCTCAACGGCTGCGAAGTGCTGCTTGCATTGGCCGACGATCCCGCGCTGCCGCCCGCATTCGAAGGCGGTCCGACGTTGCGCGAAGTGACGTGGTCCGTCGCGACGCGCGCCGAACTCGACGCATTGCGCGGACGCTTCGCGGGCCAGCCCGGTCACATCGAAACCGACGATGCGGTCGGTTGCATCGATCCGAACGGCATGGCGATTCGTGTGGAAGTGACGAAGAAGCGCGACATCGACGTGAAGGGCTCACTGTCGAACGTGTGGGGCAACGCGCAGCGCATCGATACGCCGAGCCCCGTCTATGAGCGCGCGGAACCCGTCGAAGTGGGACACGTCGTGTTCTTCACGAACTGCGTCGCGGAGCAGGAAAAGTTCTATCACGAGCTGCTCGGCTTCGAGACATCGGACCGCTATCCGGGACGCGGCGCGTTCATGCGTTGCGCGCCGCATGGCGGTCATCACGATTTGTTTCTCTTGCAACTACCCGATGGAAAACGCGGCCTGAATCACGTCGCGTTCACGGTGCGCGACATCCACGAAGTCTTCGGCGGCGGCCTGCATATCAGCCGCTGCGGATGGACCACGCAACTCGGACCGGGACGTCATCCGGTTTCGTCGGCGTACTTCTGGTACTTCAAGAATCCGGCGGGCGGTCTCATCGAGTATTACGCCGATGAAGACGTGCTCACGCCCGAATGGCAGCCGCGCGAGTTCGAGCCGGGTCCGACCGTGTTTGCGGAATGGGCCGTCGATGGAGGTCTCGACGGCAACACGCGCCGCCAGAAAGAGGCGAAGGCGCCCGAAGGCAAGTTCATGACGGAGCGGAAAAATGGCTGATCTTCAGACAGTCGTCGTGATCGGCGGCGGACAGGCGGCGGGCTGGATCGTGAAGACGTTGCGCAAGGAGGGCTTCGATGGCCGCCTCGTGATGATCGCCGACGAGATTCATCTTCCTTATGAGCGCCCGCCGTTGTCGAAGGCCGTGCTCGCGGGCGAAGCGGATATCGAAACCGTGCGTCTCGTCGATCACGATGCATTCGCCGCGTTGAACGTCGAAGCGTGGCAGCCGGAACGCGCGACGTCGATCGATCGCGACGCGCGCATCGTGCGTACCGCGAGTGGACGCGAAGTGCAGTACGACCGGCTTGTCATCGCAACGGGCGGTGCGGCGCGCCGTCTGCCGGCATCGCTCGTGAAGACTTCGCATCTTGCCTATCTGCGCACACTCGACGATGCGGTGCATATCGGCAAGCGTCTGCGCGAGAGTCATGCGAAGCGCCTGCTCGTGATCGGCGGCGGATGGATCGGCCTTGAAGTCGCGGCGACCGCGAAGAAGCTCGGCGTCGATGTGACCGTGATCGAAGGTGCGCCGCGTCTGTGCGGACGTTCGGTGCCCGCGAGCGTGTCGGACTTTCTGCTGAAGTTGCATCGCGATAACGGTGTCGATGTGCGTTTGAATGCATCGGTCGTATCGCTCGAAGACTGCGAAGGCGGCGTGCGCGCTTCGATGGCCGATGGCACGTTCATCGACGCCGGCTTTGCCGTCGCGGGCATCGGTCTCGCGCCGCACACGGCGCTCGCGGAAAGCGCGGGCATCGAAGTGAACGACGGCATCGTCGTCGATGAATTCGGCGCGACCCACGATGCACATGTGTTCGCTTGCGGCGATGTCGCCAATCATCCGAATGCGTGGCTGAAGCGCCGCGTGCGTCTCGAATCGTGGGCGAACGCGCAGAACCAGGCGATCGCGACGGCCCGCGCCGTGCTCGGCGTTCGCACGCCGTATGCGGAGATTCCGTGGTTCTGGTCGGATCAGTACGACGTGAACCTGCAGATTCTCGGCGACATTCCGCCGGGCGCGACGCCTGTCGTGCGCGGCGATCTGGACGCGCGTCGTGCATCGCTCTTCTTCTTCGAAGGCGATGTATTGCGCGGCGTCATCGCGATCAACGCGACGCGCGATCTGAAGGTCGCGAAGAAATGGATGAGCCAGGGACGCGCGGTCGATATCGCGTCGCTCGCGGATACGGCGAAGGCACTCGCATAACACATTGACGGGAGCAGGCATGAGGAGCATGAGCAACACGGCCGTTGAGCACGGCGGCACGGCCACGACAGTCGCGGACGCGAGCGCGGCCGCTCACGCGGTCACGAAGGGATCGATCATCGCGCGCATCGAACGGCTGCCCGCCAATGCGATGCAGGTGCGCGCGCGGATTCTGATCGGCGCGGCGACGTTCTTCGATGGCTTCGATGTCATCGTCATCGCGGCGACCTTGCCGCTGCTCATCCAGCGTTGGGGGCTTACGCCGGGACAGGTCGGCTTTCTGATCGCGTCGGGATCGATCGGACAATTGATCGGCGCATTCCTGTTTCCTTCGCTTGCGGAACGCTTCGGGCGCGTGCGTTCGATCGCGTGGAGCTCGGGGATCATCGGACTGACGAGCATTGCATGCGGCTTCGCGCCTTCGTTCGCCGTGTTCGTCGCGTTGCGCATCGTGCAGGGCCTCGGGCTCGGCGGCGAGTTGCCGGTGGCGGCGACGTACATCAACGAGATCACGCGCGCGCATGGACGCGGGCGCTTCGTGCTGCTGTATGAGATCGTGTTTCCGATCGGCCTGCTTGCATCGAATGCGCTCGGCGCGTGGATCGTGCCGCGATTCGGATGGGAAGCGATGTATTTCATCGGCGGCATTCCGCTCGTGCTGTTCTTCATGTTGCGCGCGCTGGTGCCGGAATCGCCGCGCTGGCTCGGTGAACGCGGCCGCATGAAGGAAGCGGGCGATGCGCTTTCCGCATTCGAAGCGACCGTCAAGCGGCCGTTGCCGCCGCTCGGCAATCTCGCCGAATTCGAAGCGATGGCGAATCGGCATCCGAAGCGGCGCCGTCTCGATCTGATCGGGCCGGCGTATCTGAAGCGCACGATCGCCGTCGCGCTGCTGTGGATGACGTGCGGCGTGCTGCAGTACGGTCTCTCGACGTGGTTGCCGACGATCTACAAGACGGTTTATCACGCGCCGCTGCAGCTTGCGCTGAATCTTGCGGTGGCGGCGTCGGTGCTGGGCGTGATCGGCTCGCTGACGTGCGCGCTGATCGTCGACAGGGTCGGGCGCAAGCCGGTCATCAACTGGTCGTTCGTGTTGTGCGCGGTGTCGCTGGTATGCGCGGGCGTGTTCGTCGCGCAGTCTGTGTATGTGGTTGCGACGTTCTGCGCGCTCGCGCTCGGCTTCATGGCTTGCGGGTTTATCACCGCTTATGTTTATACGCCGGAGTTATATCCGACGAGTATCCGCGCTTTCGGTTGTGGTCTCGGTGGCGCATGGCTCAAGATCGCGGCGATCTTCGCGCCGGCGCTCGTCGGCAAGACGCTGATGGGCGGGAACATGGACATCGCGTTCTATGCGCTCGCGGTCGTGCCGGTCGTCGCGGCGGCGGCGGTGCATTTCATGGGGATCGAGACGAAGGGGAAGGTGCTGGAGCAGTTGGAGGTTTGAGAGGATGGTTGCCCCGCTTTGCGCGGGGCTTTCTCTTTCCTGTTGAGCGGAGGCCAGAGGGGGCCTCGCTCGTTCGGAGGGTTTTCTGAGTTTTTTAGGTGGAACGTCCGGGGCGATCATGCTGCCGATTTAATCGCGGTTAGCGTCGCAAAGTATGCCTCGTCCGGCGTTTGATCCGTCAGGCTCGAGTGGGGGGCCGCTTTCGGTTGCACAGTTCGATGTATTCGCCGATGGGGCGCTTCGGACCACGCACTCGCGCGTTCCAGATCGGCGTGAACTAACGCGCCGCGTGCATCAGTTCGCCCCCGGTAACGGGACGCCAACCTTCTGCGCGGCAGCCAGCGCACCAGGTGGCAAGGGCGGCGGCGGCTGCCCGGTTGCCTTCTCGGCGAGCGTCTTCGTCACGAAGATGCGCGAGGGCAGTGTGAAGTGACGCAGCGCCAGCACGTCAAGCGGACCCGCGCCCGCTTCGGCGCGCAACTGCACCGAGAGCGAGGACCCCGCGCCCTGGTCCGGCGTCCACGACAGCAGATAGCGCGCATTATCCTGCTGCGAAACTCTCGCGCGCTCGAGCAGCCGGATGAATGCGAAGCGACCCTGCGAGTACAAACGCTTCCTCACGGTGGCGCTTGCATGCAGCATTCCACGCTTGAACATCCAGACGCCGCCCTTCATACATGCTGAATCGGCGCAACACGATGAACGCGGCAATACCCGCCGGGTACCCCCTGCGCGCGATCTCACGCAAGGCGTGAGCGCGGATCGGCAAAGCGTGACCGTGCTGGCCGCGCTCGCGCTGCCAGACGCCAACGGCAACAACTGCCGCATGGATGAGGCGGCGCTCACGCGTCCGCGCCGCGCCTACCGCGAGTTCGTCAAGGTCGTCGACACAAACGGCACCGACGAAAGCGAAATCGCCGCGGAACGTCATGCCGTGCGTCTGCTGTTCGATTTCGAGCCGCACGCCGATGACACCGTTTGCGCCATCGCACGCCTCGTCCGTTCCACGAGCGGCCAGTTCCAGCTCGACCGGCGCTACGTGCCGCCTTGCCTGTCGCTGGGCGCGCATGAGCTTCACGTCGAGCGCATCGGCCGGATCGCCGACATCCTGCTGGCGAAGAGCCTCGCCCTCGGCGCGCGGCGCAGCGAGCGCATCGAACAGGTCGCGGAATACGGCGTCGCCGACGTGCAGTTGTTCTGGCTTCTGCATTGCATCCATGCCGCGTGGCCGCAACTCCGATTCCTCGCTTCGAATCCGAACTTGCCGCCCGAGCGCTTGTACACGGTCCTCGCCGAGCTCGCCAGCGCGTTGATGACGTTCTCCACGAGCTCGCAGCTCACGGACATTCCTGCGTACGATCACGTCCGCGCCGACGAAGTCTTTGCGGACATCGAATCGATGATCCGGAACTTGCTGGATGCGATCATCCCGTCGCGTGTCGTGCCGATCGATCTCGCGCACGAGAACGCGACGACGTGGACCGGCCAGATTCTCGACACCCGTATCGCCGATGGCGCCGCCGACTGGTATCTGTCGGTCAATTCGACGCTGCCCGCGTTCGAACTCGTCGAACGCATTCCGCGGCTGTGCAAGATCGGCGCGCCGGACGAGGTCGATCACATCGTCAATTCGGCTCTGGCAGGTATCGCGTTGAAGGCCGTTCAGCGCGTGCCGGCGGCAATTCCCGTGCGCCTCGATAACCAGTACTTCGCGCTCGATGCCGCGAGTCCCGCGCACGCGCGCATGCTGGCCGCGCGTGCATGCCAGATCTATCTGCCGACATCCGTCCCGGATGTCTCGCTCGAACTCTACGCGGTGCTGCGCTCATGAACATGCTGTCCACGTCTTCCGCACACTCGAGCCTCGTCGAGCCGGCTCCGGGCGTCGCGCCGTCGGTCATGACCGGTATCCGCGATCTGCTGCGCGACACCGCGCTCTTCGTCGCGAATCTGTCGACAGGCGGCTCCTCTGCCGAGTTCGCATCGTTGCGTGCGCACTGCAAGTCGATGACCGACGAATTCAGCGCGGCGCTCCATCTCCGAGGCTATCCGGACGAAGTACGCGAGGACGCGGTGAAGGCCCAATGCGCCTTGCTCGACGAAACGGCGCTGCATCATCTCTCCGATGAAGAGAAGCCGCTGTGGTCCGCACAGCCTTTGCAGGTCGAGAGGTTCAAGCAGCACGACGGCGGCGAACGCGTCTTCGAGCGGCTGGAGTTCCGCATGCGCGAACACTCGCCGCAAGTCGATCTGCTCGAGTGTTACGCGGCGATTCTCGGACTGGGCTTTCGCGGCCGATATTCGGGCAATGGCGAGAATCAGCGTCTGGCACTCATCGATGAGTTGAGCGCGCTGATCGCGCGCCTTCGTCCCGAAAGCGAGCGCTCGCTCGTCATCGACCAGCCGGGCCGGCGCTTCGGCAACTGGCTTCGGCGCATCTCGCCGTGGGCCGTCGCCGGAATCGGCTGCGCCGTCGCGCTCGTTACGTGGTTCATCTGGCACGTCACCCTCGACATGCAGCTCGCCGCGCTGATTCCCAACGCAGTCAAGCCGTGAGCGCCATGCAGAGACTGGGTTATCCGGCGCGCACCATCGTCGTCTTCGCGGCGCTGCTCGCGCTCGCCGTGCAGTGGTTCGTGCAGCCGTTCGGCAAGGAATGGATCTGGCTTTCGACGGCAGGCATTGTGATCGTCGCGGCGGCCCTCGTCGGCTGGCGCACGCGACGCCTGTCACGCGCGCGCCGCAGCAGCATGCATGTCCTGAACGCGCTGGGTGCGGCGACCGTCGATATTCCGCTGAACCTGCGCACGCGCATGCCGCTCGTGCTCGTCATGGGCGATGCGCTCGCCTCGCTTTTCGATCACGGCTCGGGCACGCCGCGTCTCGTGCTTATCGGCGATGGCGCGATCTGGCTGCGCGTGGATCGTCCGCAGGATCTGCCCGGCATCGCACTCGCGATGCGCCAGTGGCGCGACGGCCAGGCGCCCGACGGCGTCGTGCTGAGCATTGCGCCCGCGCTCCACGCCGACGCCGATGTGCTCTCGCAAAGCCTGCGCGTGGCGCGCCAGGCGCTCGCCGATGCCTCGCGCATCGTGAGCGTGCGCTTGCCGGGTTATGTCGCGGTGTATCAGCGCCTGACACGTATCGCGTGCAGCGACGCAAACGCGGCACGCCGATGGCACTGTGTGTCGTCGGGGACGCCGCTCGTCGACGCCCGGCGCTTCGAAGCGCTGATCCGCAATGCGGAAGACGATGCCTGCCGCCATGCGGGCGATCGTTACGCGTCCGCCCATGCGGCCGCACTGGCATCCATCGTCGGCTGGACGCAGCGCATGGTGTTCGGCACGCTGACCGATCCGCGCCAGCCGGCCACGCCCTGGGCGCTCTACGGCGCAGGCTGGATCGACTGCGGGCCCGCCAGCGACGCACATAAACCGTGGGAGCAGGACGTGCAGATGCAAACGCACATCGCGCCCGCGAGCGTCGAAGCAAGCCCGGCTCCGTGGCCGTTGCCGCAATCGCTGATCGAAGCAATGCCCCGCCGCATCGTGACGTCCCCGCGCGTGGCCGCCTTCGCACATGCCATCGGCATCGTGGCACTGGCGGCAGGCGCCGCGATCCTCGGCGCGGGCCGCAACAATGCGGCGCTGCTCGAGCGCCTGCAGGCGGACATGGACCGCTACGCAGCCGTCACGCCGGAGCACGACGCCGCGCGCCGCGACGCGTTGAAGGCGCTCGTCGCCGATCGCGATGAACTGGATCGCTACGCGCGCACGGGCGTGCCGCTCAGACTGTCCTTCGGGCTCTATCGCGGCGCGCAATTGCTGCCGACGTTGAATACCGCCATCGCCAGCTATCAGCCGCCTGCGCCGCCGCCCGCCGTGGTGACGCTCGACAGCATGTCGCTCTTCGACAGCGGCAAGGCGCAACTTAAACCGGGATCGACGCGCGTGCTCGTCGAAGCCGTCGAAATGATCAAGGCGCATCCGGGCAAGCGGATCCTCGTGGCGGGCCATACGGACAACGTGGGCAATGCCGCGAGCAATCTGAAGCTGTCGAACGCGCGCGCCGCGGCTCTGCGCGACTGGCTGATCGAAGCGTCCGGCATACCGGCTACGCAGTTTGCGGTTCAGGGCTACGGCGACACACGCCCCATCGTCGCGAACGACACGCCACAAGGGCGCGCGAAGAACCGTCGCGTGGAAATCACTCTCGTACCGGACACCGCGAACGTCGCGAACTGACATCGTTAATCGAATTCCCGGAGTTCTCTCTTCGGGATCTTGTCGCTCAGGAGTTGTTTTTCTGAGCATTGCTTGGCAGTACCAAAGAGGAGTAGTAAATGGCAATTCCCGCATACATGTGGCTGAAGGATGACGGCGGCGCCGACATCAAGGGTTCCGTCACCGTGCAAGGCCGCGAAGGCAGCGTCGAGATCGTCGAGTTCGGTCATGGCGTGCATATCCCGACCGATGGCAACACCGGCAAGCTCACCGGCACGCGCGTGCACGCGCCGATCACGCTGACCAAGGAAACCGATTCGTCCACGCCGTATCTGTACAAGGCGGTGACGAGCGGCCAGACGCTGAAGTCGGTCGAGATCAAGTGGTACAAGATCGACGACGCGGGCAAGGAGAAGGAATACTTCAACACCAAGCTCGACAACGTCAAGGTCGTCGCGGTCCGTCCGAAGATGCTCGACATCAAGAACCCGGCTTTCGAGAAGCACAACCATCTCGAAGAAGTCGAACTGCGTTACGAGCAGATCACCTGGTCGTTCAAGGACGGCAACATCATCCACAAGGACACGTGGAACGAGCGCGCGTAAGCGCGTGACCCAGCGGCTCATGACAACGTGAGCCGTCGAAGCCAGCCTGCTTGCGGGCTGGCTTTTCTTCTGCAATTCATCCCCACCATACGCCCTCTTTCATTCACCTCGGCACCGACTTCATATGACAATGCGCGACTCCACTCATCTGCTTCGCCGGCTCAACCAGCACTGCGCCCGCACGCTTGAAGCGGCCGCGAGCCTGTGCCAGACGCGCCTTTCCGACGAAATCACCGTCGAGCATTGGCTGCTGAAGCTCATCGAGGCGGACGAAGGCGACATTCCCGCGATCCTGCGTCACTATGAAATCGATGTCGATGCGATCTGGAACGCACTGCTCGCCGCAATCGACCGCCTGCCGCGCAATCTGCGGGGCATGCCGTCGCTTTCCATCCAGCTCGCGAGCGTGCTTCAGGACGCGTGGCATCTCGCATCGCGCGAGGATATCGACGGTACGATCCGCTCGGCGCATCTGCTGCGCGCGCTCATCGGCGCACCGCATGTCATGCGGACGCAGGACGCGTGGCCGCTTTTTTCGCTTTCCGATGCGCAGATCGAACGGCTCGTGCCGCGTCTCGGACGCGCGTCGTGCGAGAACGCGCCCGCGCAGGAAGACGAAGGCGACGCAAGCGCACCAGTTGCAGATGCTCAAGCGCCCGTCAAGCAGGCGGCCCCGCGCTCGACCGAAGGCCAGGCGCTCGAGCGCTTCGCCATCGACCTGACGGAGAAGGCGCGTCGCGGCGAAATCGATCCGGTGTTCGGCCGCGATCGCGAGATCCAGCAGATGATCGACGTGCTCGTGCGGCGGCGCAAGAACAACCCGATCCTCGTGGGCGAGCCGGGCGTCGGCAAGACGGCGCTAGTCGAAGGGCTCACGCTGCGCATCGCCGAAGGCAGTGTGCCGTCTCTCTTGCGCGACGTGCGCATTCTCACGCTCGACCTCGGGCTGCTGCAAGCCGGTGCGGGCGTGAAAGGCGAATTCGAGCAGCGCCTGAAAAACGTGATCGATGAAGTCAAGGCATCGGCGACGCCGATCGTGCTGTTCATCGACGAAGCCCACACGCTGATCGGCGCGGGCAACTCGGCCGGCGGCTCGGACGCTGCGAACTTGCTGAAGCCTGCACTCGCGCGCGGCGAGTTGCGCACCATCGCCGCGACGACGTGGTCCGAATACAAGGAATACTTCGAGCGGGATGCGGCGCTCGAGCGGCGCTTCCAGATGGTCAAGGTGGAAGAGCCGGACGACGATGCCGCCTGTCTCATGTTGCGTGGCCTCGCGACGCGCTACGCACGGCATCACAACGTGCATATCCGCGACGAAGCGCTCGTTGCGGCAGTCAGACTGTCGCGCCGCTACATCCCCGCGCGCCAGTTGCCGGACAAGGCCGTCGATCTCATCGATACCGCCGCGGCGCGCGTGCGTATGGGTCTCGACGCGCCGCCCGCCGAACTGCAGCGCGCGCGCGCGGTCGTGGCCGCGCTGGAACTCGAAGGCGCGAGCATCGATGCCGACGAACGGGCGGGCATCGACGATACAGCCGCGCATCGCGACGCGCTCCACGCCTCACTGGCGCAAGCGAATCAGGAACTCGCGGACGTTCAGGCGCGCTACGACCGCGAACTGTCGCTGGTGCGCGCGCTGCTGGAACAACGCGGCGACGGCAAGACGAAGCCGGATGCAGATGCGTTCGCCGCAGCGAAGCACGCCCTCACGGATGCGCAAGGCAAGTCGCCGCTGATCTTCGCCGATGTCGACGCACAGGCCATCGCGCGCGTGGTCGCCGAATGGACGGGCGTGCCGGTCGGCAATCTCGTCGAAGACGAGCTGCTCAATCTGCTCACGCTCGAAGATCAACTGGCGAAGCGCGTGGTCGCGCAAGACGACGCGCTCGGCATGCTCGCGCAAAGCCTGCGCACCGCGAAGGCGGGGCTCAGGAGCGAACATGCGCCGCTCGGCGTGTTCCTGCTGACCGGACCCTCGGGCGTCGGCAAGACGGAGACGGCGCTCGCGCTCGCCGATGTGCTGTTCGGCGGCGAGGCCGCGCTCACCACGATCAACATGTCGGAGTATCAGGAAGCGCACACGGTGTCGCAGTTGAAGGGCTCGCCGCCGGGTTACGTCGGCTATGGCCGCGGCGGCGTTCTGACCGAAGCGGTGCGTCAGCGCCCATATAGCGTCGTGCTGTTGGATGAAGTCGAGAAGGCGCATCGCGACGTGCTCGACATGTTCTATCAGGTGTTCGATCGTGGCTCGATGCGTGACGGCGAAGGTCGGGAAATCGACTTCCGCAACTGCGTGATTCTGATGACGTCCAACCTCGGCTCCGAACAGATTCACGATGCGACCACGGACACGCCCGGCATCGCGCACGCCGCGTTGCTCGACGCCATCCATGATCCGCTCGTGAAGCATTTCCAGCCGGCGCTGCTCGCGCGTTTCCAGACGCTCGTGTTCCGCCCGCTCGACGTAAGCGCGCTCGGCGATATCGTGCGCCTCAAGATCGCGAAGATCGCCGATCGCCTGAAGCGTCAGCACGATGTGACGCTCGCCTGCGAGGAATCGCTGATCGCATCGCTGGCTCAAATGTGCCTGTCGCGCGATTCGGGCGCCCGCAATATCGACGCTTTCCTCGACCAGCGCATTCTGCCGACTGTCTCGCGCGAACTCCTGACGCGCATGGCGAGCGGCGCCGCACCCGCGGAGATTCGTCTCGCCTATTCAGAGGAAGGCAATCTGACGATCGAGTTCATCGATCGCGACTCGTCCGTGCCCGCAACCGCCTGAAGCGAGAAAAGATGCCAGGCCCGTCCCTATATGAAATGCTGCTCGGTCAGATCGACGGCGAACCGCTCAGCGATTTCGATGACCGCACGCTCGAAGTCCTGAGCGTGCAGCAGAACGTGCGACGCATCCTGAACACGCGCGCCGGTGCCCTCAAGCATCTGCCGGACTACGGGCTGCCCGATCTGACCAACATCTACAAGGCGCTGCCGGCTTCTTCACAGGCGCTGAAGGAGCAGATGGAAGTCGCGCTGCTGAAGTACGAGCCGCGCATCCGCGCGATCGACGTCGCGATGGTCGATACGTCCGAGCCGGGCCTGCAAGTGAGCTTCGAAATGACCTGTCATCTGAAGCGCGCGGGCCTCGTGCGCTTCGGAACGTACTTCGTGCCGCCCGGCGTTTTCCGGCTGGAGCGGCGCGTGCGCGAGGGCAGGATTTGAATCAGCTTGCGCGCGGGCTGATTCGCGCGCTACACCGAAGCCCCCCGCTCGCCGACCAACTCGCGAAGATCGTGCGCGATCCGGCCGATGACCGGCTCCCAGTCATGCAGCTTCTTCTGTCGATACAGACGCACGGCGGGATACCATTCGGTTCGCTCGCCCTGCAGTCCCCAGCGCCACTCCGGCGCGGACGGCAAGATTCCCCATGTCGGCTTGCCGAGCGCGCCAGCGAGATGCAACGGCGAAGAGTCCACCGATATCACGAGATCGAGATGATCGATGAAGCCGGCGGTATCTGCAAAGTCCGTCCACTGAGACGACACGTCGTGCGCGCGAATGCCCGACTGCCTCGTCAAACTGGCGTTCGCCTGGTTCTTCTGCAGCACGAACCATTCGATACCCTCGATCTCCGACAGCGGCTTCAATGCGCGCGCAGGCACGAAGCGGTCGATGCCGCTGAAGTTGTGCGGCCCGCTATACCAGCACAGTCCCACCTTCAGCTTGCCCGCATACGGCTGCATGAAGCTGTCCCAGCGAGCGCGGGCATCAGCTGGCGCCTCGATGTATCCGCGTCGACTGTCGGAGATGGCCGCTGCTGTCTCGTGCACGTATGCGGGCAGCAAGTAGTCGAAGACCCAGTAATCGTAATTCGCCAGTTCGTCCGGCCGCCAGCCAGATGCAACGCTTTGCGCGCCGTCGAGATCGCGAAACAGCCGGTGCAGTTCCGGCCGGCAAACGAAGTGAACCGACGCGCCCGCCGCTGTCAGCCGGCTCGCGTAACGCGCGAGCATCAGATTGTCGCCGACGCCCGCATGGTAGGCGACCAAGATACGCTTGCCTTGCAGCGATTGACCCCGCCACCATTTTGACAGATACGGGGCAATATCCGGATCAAGCGCAAGAACATACTCATCGCTCGACACCCCTTCGAGCTTGCGCCATCCCTCGCGCTCGCGTCCGAGCAGAATGAGCACGTCCCCAAGCGGACCGAAGGCATCCACTCGGTGCGGTGCAATCTCTTCGGCTCGGCTAAATGCATCCAGCGCTTCGAGATAACGGCTCTGCATGTACAGCGCTTTCCCCAACATCAGCCAGATGTCGACGTCGTCGGGAGTCTGCGCGAGCAGCGCGCCCGCACGTTCGATGACCCCGGCATAATCGGAGAGGAATCGTCCGCGAAGATGCAGCGCGCTCTTGTCGTCGGCCCGGATAAGCGCCTGCTTCGCATGGAACCGCATCAGTTCCGGTCGACCAGCGAACAGGTAAATCTGCGCGAGGGCGGAATGTGCGTCGCAGTTGTCGGGATCGAATTCGAGCGCCTCGACAAAGCACTCGATCGCGCTTTCCCGATCCCCGCATTCGTTCAGATAGATGATGCCGCGCTGTACGCGGACGATCGCGTTGTCGGGGTTCCGCGCGATCCATCGCGTACACATTTCCAGCGCGAGAAGCGGCTCACCTAATCGGATGAGGCCATTGGTGGCCTCGATCGCGTAATGAGCCTCGTGAGGTTCGATATCGAACGTCCCGTGCCACAAGGCGATTGCCTGGTCGCGTTTGCCACGCTCGATTGCAGCCTGAGCAGCGCTGGCGAGCGCCGTCGCTCGCTCCCTGATGTCATGCTCCACCATCGCTCTTCCGTCGTTCAATAAGGATGCCGGAGCGTAACAGAGCCGAGCGTCTCAACCGTAACAATGCGACGCGCGAACGCCGCTACTCATGCCACTGCCCCGCCCCTCCCGCGAACGCCGGCACGCCCATTTCCTCGCGACTGCGCGCCGCACGCGCTTCATCGGCTTCGACGGTCTTGCTCGTATCGATGAAAAGCGCCGCGACCGCACCGACCGCGAGCAATCCCGCTGAAATCGTGAACGGCACGTTATAGCTTCCTGTCTGCTGGATCAGATAACCGAACGCGACCGGCGACACCATTCCCGCGATGCCGAAGCCCGTGTTCATCATGCCGCCCGCCGTGCCCGCATACTTGCCCGCGATATCGAGCGGCAACGTCCACAGCACCGGATTCGTGATCTCGAGGAAGAAGAACGATGCCGTCAGGAACCACACCGCCATGATCGGGCTCGGCGCATTGACCATCGGCAGAAGGAAGGCGAGCGACCCGCCCATGCCCACGACGAGAATGCTGCAGCGCGCGAGCCGCAGTTTTCCCGTGATCCGGTAGATGCGGTCCGACAGCACGCCGCCGAGCGTATCGCCGATCACACCGGCAAGCAGCGGCAAAGCGGTGAACAGCGCGAGATGCTTCAGATCGAAGCCGCGCGATTCCTTCAGATACGAAGGCAGCCACGTCAGATACACCCACAGCAGCCAGCCATAGCAAAAGTCGACGAAGGTCACGAGCCACATGCGATGAATCAGCATGCGCCACGGCGTCGGCTGCTTTCTCGCGCGCGCGCATTCTCCCGCGCGATAGCCGATCTCAGCGGTTTCCTCGGGCGTCACGCGGCGGTTTTCATCGGGTGAATTGGTGAAGACGAAGAGATACAGCACCGTCCACGCAAGGCTCGCGATGCCCAGCAGAATGAATGCCTCGCGCCAGCCGCTCGCTGCGACCACGGCAAGCACGAGCGGCGGCGTCACCGCGCCGCCGAGCCGCGCGAAACTATGCGTGATGCCTTGTGCAAAGCCGCGTTCGCGCACCGGCATCCAGAATGTGAAGGCGCGCGTGGCGGTCGGAAACGCGCCGCCCTCGCCGATGCCCAACGCAAGGCGCAACAGCACGAGCATGCCGATGCTGCCCGCGAAGCCCGTCGCGAGCGTCGCCGCGCCCCATATCAACGAGAGCACGGTCAATACGAGCTTCGGGCCGAATCGATCGGCAAGCCATCCGCCGACGATCTGCATCACCGCATACGGATACGCGAACGCGGAGAACACGAGCCCGAGCTGCACGGACGTGAGGCCCATCTCCTGCCGGATCAACGGTCCTGCCACGGCGATGTTCACCCGATCGATGTACGAGATGAAGTACATCAGACACATCACGCCGAGAATGATATGGCGCGTCTTCACGCGCTGACGTTGCTTGTTCACAGTGTCTCCTTCCTTTGGTCCATCTGATGTGGAATATCGAGCCGTGTCAGCTATACGAGCTTCAGGCGCTGCACCTTGCCCGAAGGTCCGCGCGGCAATGCATCGGTGAAGCGGAATTCACGCGGCGTCTTGTAACGGCCGAGTTCGCGCAGACAGTGCGCGCGCAAGTCGGCCACATCGAGCGATGCCGCGCCGCCGTTCGGCACGATGTACGCGACGATGTCCTGGCCATACGCCGCATCGGGCACGCCGACGGCCGCTGCTTCGAGCACGCCGGGATGACGCAGCAGCGCTTCGTCGATCTCGCGCGGCGCGATGTTCTCGCCGCCCTTGATGATCAGTTCCTTCGCGCGTCCATTGATGTAGAAGAAGCCCGCCTCGTCGCGATAACCGAGATCGCCGCTGCGCAGCCATCCGTCTTCCGTGAACGCGTTGCGCGTTTCTTCCGGACGCTTGTAGTAGCCGCTCATCAATTGCTCGCCGCGCAGCACGAGCTCGCCGGTTTCGTTGGGCGCGCACTCACGTCCATCGATGTCGACGATCTTCGCTTCGCCGCCGGAAGGCAAGCCGATGCTGCCGATTCGCCTTAACGTTTCGTCATACGGATTACTGAATATCGGCGCGGCGGTCTCCGTCATGCCCATCGTTTCGATGACGCCGATGCGAAAGCGCTTCTCGAACGCCCGATGATGATCGGCCGGTAACGCTGCCGACGCGCTGCGGCAAAATTTCAGCGCCGACAGATCGCAGCCCTCAGCGCCCTCGCCGTTCAGCAGATAAGCGACGATGGTCGGCACCACGTTGATCCATGTGCATCCGAACTGCGATGCCTCGTTCCAGAACGTGCGCGCCGAGAAACGCGGCGTCATCACCGCCGATCCGCCGTGCCACAGTGGCGACAGCAGCGCGACGACGAGACCGTTGATGTGATAGAGCGGCAACGATACGAGCACGCGATCATCATCGGATAGCCGATGTTCCTCGCTGATGTTGCGCATGTTGGCAAGCAGGCTGCGATGACTCAGCAGCACGCCTTTGGGCGCGCCCGTCGTGCCCGACGTGTACATGAGCAGCGCCGTATCGCCGGGATTCATCGCGCCCGCATCGCTCGCGACGATATGCGCGCCGGGCGTTTCGTCGCGCACGAGTCCGATCGTGCGTGACGGAAGCGTCGGGATATCGGGTAAAGCCTTCGCATCGGGCGACGTACGCACCACAGCGACGTC
This sequence comes from Caballeronia sp. ATUFL_F2_KS9A, assembly GCF_023630765.1. Taxonomy (NCBI): domain Bacteria; kingdom Pseudomonadati; phylum Pseudomonadota; class Betaproteobacteria; order Burkholderiales; family Burkholderiaceae; genus Caballeronia; species Caballeronia sp. ATUFL_F2_KS9A. The sequence continues at coordinate 29,323 of NZ_JALQEK010000048.1, forward strand.
ACGGTCCATGCCTTCGCGACGCAACACGTCGATCGCTTCGACGATGGTTTCGTGCGTGTCATCGGCGACGAAGATCGCGCGCGTCTCCGAATGCTCGACGATATAGCGCACCTGCGAAGGCTGACACAACAGATTCAGCGGATTCGCCACCAGGCCGCTATACATCGCCGCCAGCAGCAGCCGCGCGGTCTGAATGCCGTTGCCCATGAAGACGGACACGACATCGCCCGCACGCAGGCCCGCAGCATGAAAACGCTCTTCCAGCGCGAGACATGCTTCGCGCAACGCGCCGAAGGTCAGCATGTCGTCCCCGACCGCGGAGAGCAGGAAGGGTTTGTCCGGCGCGCGTCCGGCGCGAGCGTCGATCAATGCGCGCAACGTGAATGCAACGACCGGCGCACGATCGGAAGGAACGATTCGATCCGCTAGCGCGCTCATCGCCCGATCCTCCTGAAGTAAACGCCGAGCAACGCGTCGACTTCCGGCACGCGCTCCGCAATCCGATACGCGATGCGCGTCACGTTCAGGTATTGCCGATAGCCGAGATTCGCCGAGAAGTTGTTGCCGCCCCAGGTGCCGCATCCCATCGACAGCGAGAACGGCAGGCCGTTGTCGAAGTTGCCGCCGGTCGCGAGGCAGTGCGCCTGATCGACGATCACGCGCGCCACCGGCAATTCAGTGCCGAGCCGGACGGCGAGGGCATCGTTCGCGCCGTGCACGCCGACCGAATGTCCCGCGCCCATGTATTCGTAGATGCCGCGCACGATGCCGATTGCGGCGTCGATGTCGCGCGCGCGATAGACCGTCAGCACGGGCGAGAGCTTTTCGCCGGAGAACGGATACTCGGCACCGTAGCCGCTCTCCTCGACCATCAAGAACTTCGGCTCGCGCGCCGCGATATCGTCGAGGCCCGCTTCGCGCGCAATGGCCGTCGCCGAGCGCGCGGTGCAGCGCGCCGAGAGCTTGCCGTCGTGCCACATCGTCGCCTGCAACCGCGCCTTCTGCGCAGCGTCGAGCAGCACGCCGCCCTGCTTCGTCAACGCATCGAGCATGCGTGCATGGATCGCGTCTTCGATCACGACGCTGTTCTCCGATGAACAACTCGTCGCGTTGTCGAACGTCTTGGACACCGCGATCTTGCGCGCTGCATCATCGGGAATCGCGCTCGCCGTGACGATCGATGCGACGTTGCCCGCGCCCACGCCGAACGCGGGCGTGCCGCTCGTATAGGCCATGCGGACGTTCGCCTGCGAGCCCGTCGCGACGACGAGATCCGCGAGCTTCATCAACGCCGCGGTCGCGGCCTTGCCGATCGGATGCGGCAACATCTGCACGAGATCGCGATCGAGACCGGCCTTCGCGAACTCCGCATGAATGAACTCGATGAGCAACGCGCACGACGAATAGCCCTTCGGTGAGGGCGCGACGATGACCGCGTTGCCGCACTTGAGCGCGTTGATGATCTTGTTGGCGGGCGTCGCGGCCGGATTCGTCGATGGCGTGATCGCCGCCACGACGCCGACCGCGCGCGCAATTTCGACGATGCCGTGTTCCTCGTCGCGCGCGATCACGCCCGTCGTCGCGACGCCGTGAAGATCGCGCAGCAGGCCGAGCGTCTTGCGATGGTTCTTGCGGAATTTGTCGTCGGCGTTGCCGAGGCCCGTATCGCGCACGGCCAGGTCCGCGAGTTGCCGGTTGCGCTGCGGCTCCATGATGGCCCACGCAGCGGCCGATGCAGCTAAGTCGAGCGTCTCCTGGCCCGCTTGTTCGAAGCGTCGTTGCGCGGCGCGCGCTCGCGTCACGAGCGCGGCAACGATGCGCTCCACATCGGGTTCTGGTTGATTCGGCGCATCGTCGTGAGGACGTGCGAGCGTCGCGCCGCTTGCCATGTGATTCATGCGATAAACCTCGGCTGTTGGAAGATTGAAGGTGCTTTCCAATCTAGTCAGCCGCGTCCGTCGCGCGGTCCCGTTTTCTGGACTAACGCGTGCAGCGATAGCGCGAGCATCGGAAATTCAGCTTTTCGGGACTTTTTAGAGTCCCGAAAACCGGTGTTTTCGACGCACAATGAAATAAAACCGAAAAGTATGCGAACGGAGACAAGCGTGACTTCGAATCAATCGAATGCCGCCGCCGTGCGCGCGTTTCGCGTGCTCGAAACGCTCGCCGAGGCGAATCGCCCGCTTTCCATGACCGAGCTCGTCGATGCATTGGGTCTGCCCAAACAGACCGTGCATCGCATCCTGGTGCAGTTGATGGACGCATGGCTCGTCACGCGCGGCGCAAGCGACAAGCTTTATGAATGCTCGGCGCGCGTGCGTACGCTCGCCATCAACGTGCTGATGCACGCGGGTCCCGCTGCGGCGCGTCATGCGCTATTGGAACAGCTCGTCATGCGCGTCGGCGAAACATGCAATCTGACGATGCTCGCGGGCAACGACGTCGTCTATGTGGATCGCGTCGAAACGGGATGGCCGCTGCGCATGCATCTGCAGCCAGGTTCGCATGTGCCGTTGCATTGCTCCGCAAGCGGCAAGCTGCTGCTGAGCTTTTTGCCGAAGGATCGGCGCGAACGCATGATCGAACGCTTGCCGTTGCGTTCGTATTCGGAGCGCACGATCACCGATCGCGACGCACTGCGCAAGGAGCTCGCATTGACACGCCGCCGCATGCTCGCCATCAACAATCAGGAGCATTTGCAGGGACTCGTTGCGATCGCGGTGCCGGTGATGCTCGATCGCAATCGCGCGTGTGCGGCGATTGCGATTCAGGCGCCGGTGGGGCGCGTGGCGCTCGATCAGTTGCTTGCGTTCGAACCCGATCTGCGCCGTGCTGCGGAAGAAACCGCGAAGACGTTCAAGGATTGAAGGCCGGTTTTCGATTCGGCAAACCGGCCTTTGCTTCACTGCTTATCGTTCGCTGGTCTGGAGATGCCGCGTCGAATGATGTTCGTCTTCGACCTCGACTTCCTTGCGGCCGCGCTTGAACACGACATACGCGACGATCAGAATGCCGAGACTCGCGACGCCCAGCCACAGCGGCTTGCGTTGATCGGGAATGAAGGCCATCGCGACGAGAATCGCCATCATCCCGAAGATCGCGAGCCACGTGAGATAGGGAAATCCCCACATGCGTACGCGCAGGTCGCTTACTTCGAAGCTCGTCATACGGCCGCGCAAGCGCAGTTGCGAAAACGCGATCAGCAGATACACGAAGATCGCCACCGTGCCATACGAATTCACGAGGAACGCGAACACCGTATCCGGCGATACATACGACATCACCACCGACACATACCCGAACACCGTGCCGAGCAGAATGGCGCGCGTCGGCACGCCGCGCTTGTTGACCTTCGCGAGTCCGAGCGGCGCATCGCCGTGACGCGTCAACGCGAACAGCATGCGCGATGCCGCATAGAGGCCCGAGTTCAGCGCGGACAGCACGGCGGTGAGGACGATCGCGTTCATCACGTTGGCTGCGGCGGGCATGCCCATTACTTCGAGCGCGCTGACATAAGGCGTCGCCATCTGATGCGAATTCCACGGCACCAGCGCGACGACGAGCGCCACCGATCCGACATAGAACACGAGCACTCGCGTGATGACGGAATTAGTTGCCTTCGCAACTGCCTTCGCAGGCTCCTTCGCTTCGGCCGCCGCGATCGTGACGATTTCCGCTCCGAAGTAGAAGCCGGTCGCCGCGACCGCGCCTGTCATCACGGGCCCGATGCCCTTCGGCATGAAGCCGCCATGGCCGAGGAACGTCGCGGCGACATCGGTCGTGTGCATCGATGCGGGCCAGAAGCCGCAGACGTACAGGCCGCCGAGAAACAGGAACACGATGATCGCGCCGACCTTGATCGACGAAAACCAGAACTCGAATTCGCCATAACTGCCGACCGAAATGAGATTGGTCAGCGTGAGCACGACGAGCAACACGAGGCTGATCATCCATGCAGGCACATCCGGTATCCAGAACTGCACGAGCTTCGCGCCCGCGACTGCTTCGAGCGCGATCACGATGACCCAGAAGTACCAGTACATCCAGCCCGTCAGGAACCCGGCGAGACGGCCCGGCCCGCGCTGCGTCTTGAACGCGAGCCGCGCATATTCGTAGAACGAGCCGACGGCGGGCATCGCGCAGGCCATCTCGCCGAGCATACGCATGACGAGAACCACGAGGCCGCCCGTGATGAGAAACGAGAGAATCGCCGCGGGTCCGGCCTGCTGGATCACCACGCCGCTCCCGACGAATAGTCCGGCGCCTATGACGCCGCCCAATGCGATCATCGTCATGTGGCGCTGCTTGAGGCCACACTTGAGATCGCTCTGCTCCGTACTCGATTGCATGTCGTCTCCTGATTTGCTTGTACCGATTCGGCGCTCGCCCGCGGGTTCGTTGCCGGCGGGTCGAGACGTTCGTTCAATGACGCTTCAAAGCGCCGGACGATCCTTTCGATACGCGTTCTTCACCGCGATCCTGCCATCGCTGAACGTGAAGACGTCCACCATGCGCGCCTCGATGCGCGAGCCGTCCGCCTTCGTGCCGCGAAAGGTCGATTCCGATACGCCGCGATTGCCGCTCACGAAGTGCTCGCCGTCATTCCACGATGCATCGGGAAAGGTTTCCCACGCAAGCGTGAAGCCCTTGCGCACTTCGTCCCGGCCCTTGAACGTGCGGCCCAGCGCATCGGGTCCGGCCACGCCGTGAAAAACGCATTCGTCCGTCATGCAGTTCATCAGCGCGTCGATGTCGTGGCGGTTCCATGCATCGTTGAACGTCTGCAAGAGGCGAATGTAATCCTGATTCGTTTGTGTGCTCATGTGTCGATGTTTTCAGTGCGTTGCGAAAGAGACCAAAATGCGTTCAGCGCTTCTCGTCCTGCGTCAGATACTTGTGATACAGAAACCGTTGGCCGACGCGGCGGAACGGCGCGAAGCCTTTCCACTTCACCATGCCCATCACGTTCGGATATTCGAGCGCGGAGTCGTAGATCGGCAGATCGTCGCGGCTGTGCTGCCACTTTCCCGCGACGCGCTCGGCCATGCGCCGCCCCGCATGCGCGGAGAACGACACGCCGTTTCCGCCATAACCGACTGCATAAAAAATGCTCTGTTGCGGATCGGGTTGTGCGACGCGCGGCATCATGTCGTGACTCACATCGACCCAGCCCCACCAGGAGTAATCGATGCGAATGCCTTTGAGCGATGGAAACTTGCGATGCAAGCCCTCGATGAGCACGTCCATATGGCGAGGGTTTGCCGCATCGGCGCCGGTGATCGCGCTGCGGCTGCCGATCTGCACGCGGTTATCCGGCAACAGCCGATAGTAGAAGCGCAGCGTGCGCGTATCGGTAATGACCTGGCGCGAGAGGAAATTGGTCGATGCGAGTTCTTCCTGCGTAAGCGGCCGCGTAACGAGCGAGTTCGAGAGTATCGGCATGATCTTCGCGGATAGCGCGCGATGCATGTCGTTGCGCGTATAGCCGCCGGTCGCGAACGCGATCGCCTTCGCGCGAATCACGCCGCGCGGCGTGCGGACATGATGCACGCCGCGAATCGTCTCGACGTTGAGGACCGGCGTGCCCGGATGCACCTTCACGCCGAGCGAGCGCGCCATACGCATATAGCCGAACGCGAGCTTCAACGGATGCACGCCGATGCCATCGGGCTCCAGCAGCGCGCCGCAATTCTCGCGATCGTCGACATACGATTGGGCGACTTCCTTCGCGCTCAGCATGCGCGCGTCGTAGCCGAATACGTCGCGCATCACTTTGCATTCGTTCGCGAGAAAGTCCATCTTGCGCGCGCGATGCGCGATGTACAGATGCCCGCCCGGCTGCGGATCGCATGTGAACTCGCCGATCAATTGCTTGAAGGTGTCGAAACCTTCGCGGATCTCGGCATCGAGCCTGAGCGCCGTCTGCTTGCCCCAGCGTTCGATCCATTGCGAGCGATAGAGGCGTCCGCTCGCGTTCTGCCCTTGCCCGCCGTTGCGGCTCGTGCAGCCCCATGCCGTGCGATTCGCATCGACGATGGTCGCGCGGATGCCATGTTCGCGCGCCAGAAAGAGCGCCGTCGAAAGGCCGGTGAATCCCGCGCCGACGATCAACACGTCGACGTCGGCATCGCCGGGCAAGGGGCCGTCGTCTTCGGGCGGCTCGCCTGCGGTCGCGACCCAGTAGGTGGGCGCGTAATCCATCGGCTGACGGCCGATGGGCGAAACGAGCGGGTCGTAGAGCGGATCGTATGGGGCGCACGCGCCACGAAAGGCCGGCGCAACGTAGTCGAGAGTAGCCACCGATGACTCCTTGGAAAGTACCCTCATACTGCACCGAACTCGACGTACCGCTTAGAGCCACGCCGAAACCATCGTTAGTGCCAGGATGCCGCCGCCGCTGGCCCCTGCGATTGGTCGCGTCTGGCACTACGACGCGCGCTTTTTGTCTGCTCATACTGGGCCGAATCCCTTCTCTCTCGCACCGAATGTCTCGGGAGGCCAATGATCATGCGGAGTGACCCATGCCGAAGCGCTCTCAGGCATCGAAGGGCAAGCATTCATGCCTTCGAGTCATCTTCCCGCCGATCTGCGCAGCCTTGCCTTTCGCTCCGATGAGCGTTTCGATCGCCGCTTGCCCAAGGCCACGTGCGCGTCGATCGGCGATCGCCTCTTGCGCGCGAAGAGCATCGCGCGGCTCGTGATGGAACGTGTGCCGAGATTCACGTCGTCGGCAAGCGCTGGCAAGTCATGCCATGCCGCGATGTCGACGAAACCGCCATCGTCTTCATCGGCCTGTTCGAAACCGACGACATACATCGCGCGTTAAGTCGTGCCTCTGCGCCGCGCACCGAGCCATGCGGCGAGCTTCGCGAATAGCGTCATGTCCGGCGCAACGCTCAGATCCACTGCGAAGTGATGCCGATAGTACGTGCTCAAATCGAGGCCGACGCCAAGGCCGAGCACTTCCACAGCGCGCGATGCTTCGTGCTTCTCGACGACCTCTCTCAAGTGCTGATCGAGATAGTTCGGATCGTTGGCTTGCGCGGTCGCGCTGTCCATCGGGCTTCCATCGGAGATGACAACGAGGATGCGGCGCGCTTCGTCACGCGCGATGAGCCGCGAGCATGCCCAATCCACCGCTTCGCCGTCGATACCTTCGCGGAACAGATCGGCCTTGAATAGCGCCGCGATATCGCGTCGCCCGGCACGCCAGCCTGCATCCCCTTCCTTGAAAATCATGTTGCAGGCTTCGTTGAGCCGGCCCGGATACTTCGGCCGGCCCTTCGCGAGCCAGTCGAGCTTCGCGCCCCCGCCATTCCATGCGCCGGTCGTGAAGCCGAGCACTTCCGTCGTGACGCCCGCCATGCCAAGCGCTCGCACGAGCACGTCGATCATCACCGTGACCGGCTCGATGCTCGCCTTCATCGAGCCCGAGCAGTCGATGAGAAAGCCCACCGCACAGTCCGCGTGCGGACGTTCGCGCTCGCGTCTGAAGACACGCCGCTCATCCGGCGATGCCACCACTTGCGCGAGCCGCCGGCCGTCGATGCGCCCGTCTTCCTCGCCGAACGACCAGCCATCGCGACGCGGCACGGTGATCGATGCCTGCAGCATGCGCGCGAGACGCGGCACGTTGATATGCCGCGCGGCAATCAGAGCGTCCAGCCGCTCGCGATATTCGCGCAACAACGCGGCCCGGATCAGCATCGATGGGCGAACGGTCTTGTCGTAACGCGTGGTGAAGATGCGATACGCCTCGCCCGTCGCCTCGCGCGCGCTGCTGTCGCCACTCGCAGCGAGCGCCAGCCGTTCGAGTTCGCCATGTTCGTCGTCGGTATCGAACCAGGTGCCGAGCATGGTGCGCGCGGCATCTTCTTCTTCGTCGTCGGATGAATCGCTCTCGACGAACGTGTGCCGCACTTCCTGCACCATTTCGCCTATCGTTCGCGCGATTTCCAGCGCATGGACCGCATACGCGCGCTGGTCGTGACGATGGCGGCGCATGCCCGCAAGCGCATTGCCGAGCGATGGCGCGAGCGCCGCACGGGTCGCTTCGATGAGCCCTTCGGTTTCTTCGAGCACCGCGCGGCCCGAAAGACGCGACTGCGCCATTTGCGCGGCCGTGTAAATCAACAAGCCGATTTCGCTGTCGAGCAAGCCCGATTCGTAGCACGCGAGCGACCACGCATCGAAGCGATGCCGCACATTGCGCTTCACGCCTTCCATGCCGGAAGGCACGCGCGTTTCGCAGCGCAACTGTTCGAGCATGTCGAAGACCATGCGCGCGACGGGTTCACCGGGAGCGAGTTCGCGATGCAGCGCGGCATCCGAATGCGCGATGCGCAACGCGGACGCATCGGCCGCGCCGCGCGTCGAATCGGCGTCATCTTCCTCTCTGTGCTCGCCGCGCAAATGTGGCGCATGCAACGGCACCGGCCGCAGATGCCGATACAACTTGCCACCGCGGTAATGCAATGCGTCGTCGCCGGTCAGGGCTCGCACGGTGGCCGCGCACAGCGCATCGCGTCGCGCGCGTTCGCGCGAGTCGTTCATCGCGCCGACTCGTCGTGCCACTGCGATGGCGTATCGAGCTCCTCGCCGAACGCGCGCTGAAAATATTCCGCGACGATCGGCCGTTCCGCTTCATCGCATTTGTTCAGGAAAGTGAGACGCAGCGCGAGCTTCGTATCGCGGAAAACTTCGCGGTTTTCCGCCCAGCTAATGACGGTGCGCGGCGACATCAGCGTCGAAAGATCACCCGCCGCGAAGCCGCGCCGCGTGAGGCCCGCCATGCTCACCATCGAATCGACGAGCGCGCGGCCCGCGTCGTCATCGAGCTGCGGCACGCGCGCGAGCACGATGCGGGCCTCTTCCTCGCGCGACAGATAGTTGAGCGTCGCGACGACGTTCCAGCGATCGATCTGCGCGTGATTCAACATCTGCGTGCCGTGATACATGCCGTTCAGGTTTCCGAGGCCGATCGTGTTGGTCGTCGCGAACAGCCGAAAAAAACGATGCGGCTGGATCACGCGGTTCTGGTCGAGCAGCGTAAAACTGCCGTCGCGTTCCAGAATTCGTTGAATCACGAACATCACGTCGGGACGGCCGGCGTCGTATTCGTCGAACACGAGCGCAACCGGCCGTTGCAGCGCCCAAGGTACGATGCCTTCCTGAAACTCGGTGATCTGCACGTCGTCGCGCACGACGATCGCGTCCTTGCCGACGAGATCGAGTCGGCTCACGTGGCCATCGAGATTGACGCGCATGCAAGGCCAGTTGAGCCGTGCCGCCACCTGTTCGATGTGAGTCGACTTGCCGGTGCCGTGCAGCCCCTGCACCATCACGCGCCGGTTGAATGCGAAGCCGGCGAGAATCGCCAGCGTGACCTCGGGATTGAAGCGGTACGCCTCGTCGATTTCCGGAACGTGCGGATCGCGCGTGCTGAACGCAGGAACGTCCAGATCGGTGTCGATTCCGAAAAGCGAGCGCACGGACACCTTCCGATCCGGCTCGTCCATCCATGTGTCGCGCATCATGAGGCTTCGTCTCCCGTAGCAGAGACTCCAGCATAGCAACTATTCTTTTTCGGAACAATTCATTTCGTTTATTTTTATCCGAACGGCGTATGAGGCGGCGATCGGCACCTCATTTAAAATAATGTCGACAAATTGATATGGAAATCATGCCGATGGACAAGCCCGACACGCCCACGCTGCGCGCCTTCGCGCTGCTGGAATATCTGGTCCAGGCGGGCAACCCCGTGTCGCTGACGGACATGGCCGACGACATGGGTATGCCGAAGCCTTCGCTGCATCGCATGCTCGCGTCGCTCGAAGCGGGCGGACTCGTGATTCGCGAGCCCGGCGACCGAAACGCGTATGTCGTCGGCCCGCGTCTCGCGCAACTCGGTCTCAACGTGATGACGCACGCGGGCGCACGGCGTTTGCGTCATGCGATCCTCACCCGGCTCGTCTCCGATCTCGGCGAGACCTGCAATCTGACGATGCTGCATGAAAACGAAGTGCTGTATCTGGATCGCGTGGAAGCGCCGTGGCCGCTCAGGCTCGACCTCAAGCCCGGCTCGCATGTACCCGTCTGGTGCAGCGCGAGCGGCAAGCTGCTACTCGCGCTGCAACCGCGCGAGGAACGCAATGCGCTCGTGCGCGCGATGAAACTCGAGCGCTACACCGCAAACACGATCACCGACACGGAAATGCTGGAAGCGGAATTGGACCGCATCGCGAAGAAGGGCGTGGCGATCGACAACGAGGAGTTCGTGCAGGGCATCGTGTGCGCGGCCGCGCCCATCGCCGACGCGCACGGCACATGTATCGCGGCGATCGCCGTTCACGCGCCTGTGTCGCGCACGCCGCTCTCGCGCGCGCTGGAAATGGTGCCGCGTCTGAAGGAAGCCGCGGTGGAGTTGGGCAAGACATTCTGAAGGCCCGTTCCGGATCAGCCGTATAAAAAAACGCAACCGAGCGTTCTGAAAATCGTGGCGTCGCCGCCGCTTCCCGGCGTAAAGTAGTCGTAATCCGAAACCAACCGTTCCGTTTCCGATTCATGCGCGACGTCACACATCTCGATCCTTCCGAACACGCCGGCGATGAAGCACGGACGCTTCGCCCGCTTGCCGTGCTCGAACAACTGGCGGCCGCCGGCCACGCCTACACGCTGTCGCAACTGGCGGCGCGCGTACGCATTCCCAAGGCGACATTGCTCCGGCTGATCGATTCGCTCGAAGCGCAGGGCTATGTCACGCACATGCCCGACTCGCGCGGCACCGATCGCGGCATCGCGCTCGGGCCGCGCGCCGCCCAGCTTGCACTCGCCACGCTCGCCAACAATTCGTTCACGCGCGCATGCCGGTCGATCCTGCGCTCGCTCGTCGACGTGATCGGCGAAAGCTGCAATCTCACCGCGCTCGACGGCGATACCGTCCTTTACATCGAGCGCGTCGAAACGGCCGAGCCGCTGCGCTTGCACATGCAGGCCGGCATGCGCGTGCCGCTGCATTGCACGGCGAGCGGCAAGCTGTTTCTTTCGCAGATGCCGCTGGCCGAGCGCCGCCAGATTCTCGGACGCCTCACGCTCACCAAGAAGACGCATCGCACGCTGACTGACCGGTCGCTGCTCGAAGCCGAGCTCGACCGGCTCGCGGCGCGCGGGATCGGCATCGATAACGAGGAGTTCGTGCTCGGCATGGTCGCGGTCGCGGTGCCCATCACCGACCCCTCCACCGGGCGCGCGCTCGCGTGCCTCGCCGCGCATGCGCCGACCGCGCGCGCGAATCTGAACGATCTGCTGCAGGCGGTTCCGCAGTTGCGCGAAACCGCCGTGAAGCTCGCAACGCTCATCGATACGTCCGACGGACTGACGCTCATGACGCGTCAACGCCCCGCCGCACGCTGACTCCGCTTTTCGCCGAACTTCCCGCCGAACTTCCCGCCGAAGCCCGCCGCACGGGCATCGGCGGCGATTCGCCCTTCTTTTGAACGACTACATTCCGATTTTTTTAGAGACGAATCATTCCATTTATTCGAAAAACAGGTTGACCACGGAATCGGCCTGTCCTACGATGTCTTCACGATACGAATTCCGGAACCGAACGTTCCGTTTTATTTCACCCGGAGACATTCATGAGCGAGCACGACCAAGCACGTCCGTCCAAGACCACCCTCGCCGCCACCGGCGCGGCGCCCAGCGGTCCGCAGGCGATGACCCCGTCCGAAGCATTCGTCGAAACGCTCGCCGCCAATGGCGTGACCGAGATGTTCGGCATCATGGGTTCGGCATTCATGGACGCGATGGACATCTTCGCGCCCGCCGGCATCCGTCTCATTCCGGTCGTGCACGAGCAGGGCGCGGGTCATATGGCCGACGGCTATTCGCGCGTGTCCGGTCGTCACGGCGTCGTCATTGGTCAGAATGGTCCGGGCATCAGCAATGCGGTGACGGCCATCGCTGCGGCGTACTGGGCGCACAGCCCGGTCGTGATCGTCACGCCGGAAGCCGGCACGATGGGCATCGGCCTCGGCGGTTTCCAGGAAGCGAAGCAACTGCCGATGTTCCAGGAATTCACGAAGTATCAGGGCCACGTCACGCATCCGGCGCGGATGGCCGAATTCACCGCGCGCTGCTTCGATCGCGCGATGTCCGAAATGGGACCGACGCAGCTCAATATTCCGCGCGACTATTTTTACGGCCAGGTGAAGGTCGAGATTCCGAAGCCGCAGCGTCTCGATCGCGGCCCCGGTGGCGACCAGAGCCTGAACGAAGCGGCCGATCTGCTCGCGCAAGCGAAATTTCCCGTCATCATCTCGGGCGGCGGCGTGGTGATGTCCGATGCCATCGAAGAGTGCAAGGCGCTCGCCGAACGTCTGGGCGCGCCGGTCGTCAACAGCTATCTGCATAACGACTCGTTCCCGGCGAATCATCCGTTGTGGTGCGGCCCGCTCGGTTATCAAGGCTCGAAGGCGGCGATGAAGCTGCTCAGTCAGGCCGATGTCGTCATCGCGCTCGGTTCGCGCCTCGGACCGTTCGGCACGCTGCCGCAGCACGGTCTCGACTACTGGCCGAAGGAAGCGAAGGTCATCCAGATCGATGCGGATCACAAGATGCTCGGCCTCGTGAAGAAGATTTCCGTCGGCATTTGCGGCGATGCGAAGGCGACTGCCATCGCGCTCACGCAACGTCTCGCGGACCGCAAGCTCGATTGCGATGCGACGAAGGATGCCCGCGCGAAAACCATCGCTTCTGAAAAAGCCGCGTGGGAGAAGGAGCTCGACGAGTGGACGCACGAGCGCGATCCGTACAGCCTCGACATGATCGAAGAGCAGAAGGGCGAGAAGCCCTTCAGCGGCGGCCAATATCTGCATCCGCGTCAGGTGTTGCGCGAACTCGAAAAGGCGATGCCGGAAGACGTGATGGTCTCGACGGACATCGGCAACATCAACTCGGTTGCAAACAGCTATCTGCGCTTCAACAAACCGCGCAGCTTCTTCGCGGCGATGAGCTGGGGTAATTGCGGCTATGCGTTCCCGACGATCATCGGCGCGAAGGTCGCGGCGCCGCATCGTCCGGCCGTGTCGTATGCGGGCGATGGCGCCTGGGGCATGAGCCTGATGGAGACCATGACATGCGTGCGCCACAACATTCCGGTGACGGCCGTCGTCTTCCATAACCGTCAATGGGGCGCGGAGAAAAAGAATCAGGTGGACTTCTATAACCGCCGCTTCGTCGCGGGCGAGCTCGACAATCAAAGCTTCGCCGAGATCGCGAAGGCGATGGGCGCGGAAGGCATCGTCGTCGACAAGCTGGAGGATGTGGGCCCGGCGCTGAAGAAGGCCATCGATCTGCAGATGAATCATGGCAAGACGACCATCATCGAAATCATGTGCACGCGTGAGCTCGGCGATCCGTTCCGCCGCGATGCGCTCTCGAAGCCGGTACGCATGCTGGACAAGTACAAGGACTACGTCTAAGTCCTGCCTCACGCCGCTGCGCGCCCGCGCAGCGGCGCTTTCCGACCGACCATCGAGAGCCCGCCATGAAAGCCATGCATCGCATCATCGATCAGGCTCGCGACCTGCCGATGCGCGTCGTCCTCTCCGAAGCCGAAGACACGCGCGTCCTTCAGGCGGCGCAACGCGCGCACAGGGAAGGTATCGCGCGCATCGTGCTCGCGGGTGCGAAAGCGCGCGCGTATCAGGTCGCGGATGGCGCGGGCATCGATCTCGAAGGCATCGAGGTGATCGATCCTTCTCAATCATCGCTTGGCGAACGCTTTGCGGAAGAGCTTTTCGCGTTGCGCGAGAAAAAGGGCATGACGCCCGATCAGGCGCGCGCCGCCGTGCGCGATCCGCTGTGCTTCGCGAACCTCATGGTGCGTATGGGCGAGGCCGACGGCTCGGTGTCCGGCGCGGTCAACACGACGGCGGATGTCGTGCGTAACGCGATTCAGATCATCGGCGTTCGGCCTTCATTCAAGCTCGTTTCCAGCTTCTTTCTGATGATGCTCTGCGAGCCCTTTCATACGATGAAAGGCGGCCTCGTCTTTTCCGATTGCGCGCTCGTCGTCGAGCCGAATGCGGAGCAACTCGCCGAAATCGCGATGGCCGCGGCCGACAGCGCACGCAGTCTGCTGATGGAAGACCCGCGCGTCGCGATGCTGTCGTTTTCGACGAGCGGCAGCGCGCATCATGCGGCCGTCGACAAGGTCATCGAAGCGACGCGGCGCGTGAAGGAAGCGCGCCCCGGCCTCGCCATCGATGGCGACGTGCAGCTCGACGCCGCGATCGTCGCCGAAATCGCGATGCGCAAGGTGCATCACTCGCAGATCGAAGGACACGCCAACACGCTGATCTTCCCGAGTCTGGAAGCGGGCAACATCGGCTACAAGCTCGCGGAGCGCATCGGCGGTGCGAAGGCTATCGGCCCGTTGTTGCAAGGGCTGGCGAAGCCCGCCAACGATCTGTCGCGCGGCTGCAGCGCGGACGATATCTTTCACGTAATCGCCGCGACTTGCGTGCAGGCGCAGGCAGCGCGGCATCACCCGGCGTGAGCGCGCAACATGGACACGCGAGCCGATACGGAAGCCTTCGCTCACCCTGAATCGACGGATAGCGCGCCGCTCGCCGAAAGCGCCGCGCGCAACGAAACGCCTACGCTGCGCGCATTCAGCGTGCTCGAACATCTGGTCGCGGCGAAGGGCGCGCTGTCGCTCGCGGAGTTGGCGAACATCATCGAGCAACCGAAGGCATCGCTGCATCGCATGTTGCAATCGCTCGAAGCGGGCGGCTTCGTCGCGCGCGAGCCGGGCCAGAAGAACGCTTACGTGATCGGCCCGCGCCTCGAACGGCTCGGCGTCGACGTGATGATGCACAGCGGCGCGCGGCGCCAGCGTCATGCGATTCTGGAGCGTCTCGTCGCCGATCTCGGCGAAACGTGCAACCTGAGCACGCTGCACGACACGCAAGTGCTTTATCTCGACCGCTGCGAATCGCCGTGGGCGCTGCGACTGGAGCTCAAGCCCGGATCGCATGTTCCCGCGCATTGCAGCGCGAGCGGCAAGCTGCTTCTTTCGATGATGCCGCGCGACGAACGCAGCGCGCTCGTTCGCGCGATGCGGCTCGAACGCTTCACGCCCAACACGCTCGACGATCCGAACCTGCTCGAAGCGGAACTGGATCGCATCGCGAACAAGGGCATCGCCGTCGATAACGAAGAGTTCGTGTTGGGCATCGCCTGCGTCGCCGTGCCGGTTTTCGACTCGCGCGGCAAGTGCATCGCGGCCATCGCCGTGCATGGGCCGGTCTCGCGCATGGCGCTGTCCCGTGCGCTGACGTTCGTGCCGCGCCTGCAGGAAGCCGCCGCCGAGCTCACGGCCACTTCCTGACGCGCCGCAGCATCGTTACTTCGGATAGCGAATCAATAAATCGCGGCTCAGGGACAACCCCAATCCCCCTTCCGCTTCTGAATCGGAATTCGCACTTTCCGTTTCACTTTCGCGAGCTTCCGCGCTTTTCTCTTGGCTTCCTTGCCCGCTTCTTCCACATTGAACGAAACGCAAACGAAACGATTCGTTCCAAAAGAAGACCTCAGGAGACAGGTGTCATGCAGCAGGAAGTCGATTACGTCATCGTCGGTGCCGGCTCGGCAGGTTGCGTGCTCGCCAACCGTCTGAGCGCCGATCCGTCCAACACCGTGCTGCTGCTCGAAGCGGGCGGGCCCGATGCGAGCCCGTGGATTCATATCCCCGTCGGCTACTTCAAGACCATGCACGATCCCGAGCTCGACTGGTGCTATCGCACGGAACCGGACGATGCCGTCGCAGGACGCAGCATCGACTGGCCGCGCGGCAAGGTGCTGGGCGGCTGCAGTTCGCTCAACGGGCTGCTCTATGTGCGCGGTCAGCGCGAGGACTACGATCGCTGGGCCGAACTCGGCAACGCGGGATGGAGTTACAAGGACGTGCTGCCCTACTTCAGGAAATCGGAAGATCAGGAGCACGGCGCGAGCGAATATCACGGCGCGGGCGGGCCGTTGAAAGTATCGGATTTGCGCTTGCGCCGTCCGATCGCCGATCACTTCATCGCGGCGGCGCAGGAAATCGGCATCCCGTTCAACGAGGATTACAACGGCGCGACGCAAGAAGGCGTCGGCTATTTTCAGCAGACGGCCTACAAGGGCTTTCGTTGGAGCACCGCGAAGGGCTTTCTCAAGCCGGTGCGCGACCGGCGCAATCTTATCGTCGAGACGCGGGCGCAAACGCGCAGGGTGCTGTTCAACGGCAAGGAAGCGGTCGGCATCGAGTACATGCATGAAGGCGTCGTGAAGAAAGTACGCGCGCGTGTCGAAGTGATTCTCGCGGCTGGCGCGATCGGCTCGCCGCAGATTCTGCAGAACTCGGGCGTCGGGCCTTCGAGCGTGTTGAACGGCGCAGGCGTGCAAGTGAGGCACGAACTGCCGGGCGTGGGCCGGAATCTGCAGGATCATCTGCAAGTGCGGCTTGTGTTCAAGACGCGCGAGCGGACGTTGAACGACGAGGTCAACAATCCGCTGAAGAAAGCGCTCATCGGCTTGCAATACGTTATCTCGCGCACCGGGCCACTGACGCTCGCGGCGAGCCAGGTTGCGATCTTCACGCGTTCGTCGCCGGATGTCGCGCGTCCCGACATCCAGTTTCACATGCAACCACTTTCCGCCGACAAGCCCGGACAAGGCGCGCATCCGTTCTCGGCGTTCACGTCTTCGGTGTGTCAGTTGCGGCCGTACAGCCGCGGCAGCGTCGAGATTCGCTCGAACGATCCGCTGCAATATCCCGCGATTCATGCGAATTATCTTTCCGACGAACGCGATCATCCCGTCGTGATCGGCGGCATCAAGGTGGCGCGACGCATCGCGGCGGCGCCTTCGCTCGCGAAGCACATCGTGTCGGAGTTCATTCCTGGTTCGGAGTATCGAACCGATGCCGATCTGCTCGACGTCGCGCGCAAGTTCAGTCAGTCGATCTATCACCCGGCGGGCACCTGCAAGATGGGCAACGATGCATCCGCGGTCGTCGATGAGCGCCTGAAGGTGCGCGGCATCGGACGACTGCGTGTGGTCGATGCGTCGATCATGCCGGAGCTCGTATCGGGCAACACGAATGCGCCTGTCATCATGATCGCGGAGAAGGCGTCCGACATGATTCTCGAAGACCAGCGCTATCAGCACGTCACGCATGTGGAAGACGTAACCCAGGTCGTTGCGGAAAAGCCCATGGCCCATGCAGGCCAAAGAGACTGAGCACAAGTCTCGAACCCATCACGGAGACAAACCATGAACGCACTGCCCCGAACCGATGGCAAACAGATGAGAAAGGTCGTCGTCGCAAGTCTGATCGGCGCGACGATCGAGTGGTACGACTTCTTTCTATACGGCGTGGTCGCCGGCATCGTCTTCAACAAGCTCTATTTTCCAGGCAGCGATCCGCTCATCTCGACGATGCTCGCTTACGGCACCTTCGCCGTCGGCTTTCTCAGCCGGCCGCTGGGCGGCGTGATCTTCGGGCACTTCGGCGATCGCGTCGGCAGAAAGAGCATGCTCGTGATGACGCTGACGATCATGGGCGTCGCGACAGTGTTGATCGGCATGGTGCCGACGTATGCGCAGATCGGCATATGGGCGCCATCGCTGCTGCTGTTTCTGCGCGTGCTGCAAGGCATCGGTCTCGGCGGCGAATGGGGCGGCGCCGTGCTGATGGCGTTCGAATACGCACCCGAGAACAAGCGCGGCTTCTATGCGAGCATTCCGCAGATCGGCCTCGCGCTCGGCTTGTGTCTGTCGTCGGGCGTCGTCGCGGGGCTCTCGCTCATGCTGACCGACGCGCAGTTCCTCGCATGGGGCTGGCGTATCGCGTTCTTCCTGTCGTTCGCGCTTGTGCTCATCGGCATGTATATCCGCCTGAACGTGATGGAAACGCCGGAGTTCGCCCGCATCCAGAAGACGGGCAGCGAAGCGCGCATGCCGATCGTCGATGTCATCACGAAGTATCCCGGCAATACGCTTGCGGGCATGGGCGCACGCTTCATCGATGGCGTGTTCTTCAACGTGTTCGGCGTGTTTTCGATTTCTTATCTCACCGGCACGCTGCATCTGCAACGCACGGACGCGCTGCTCGGCGTAATGGTCGCCGCGTTCGTGATGATCTTCACGATTCCGTTCTTCGGACGGCTGTCGGATCGCGTTGGGCGTGCGCGCATTTACTTCTGGGGATCGCTTGCGACCGGGCTTTCCGCGTTCCTCGGCTTCTGGCTCATGAAGAATAGCGGCGGCAATACGATGCTCGCGTGGCTCGCGGTCGTGATTCCGCTCGGCGTGGTTTATGCATCGATCTATGGTCCGGAAGCCGCGCTCTTCTCCGAACTCTTCGACGCGAAAGTGCGCTACTCGGGCATCTCGTTCGTGTATCAGTTCTCGGGGATCTTCGCGAGCGGCATCAGCCCGATCATCGCGACGTGGCTCTTGCAACGCAACGGCGGCGATCCGTGGATGATCGCGGGATACTGCCTCGCAGCGGGCATCGTCAGTGCGATGTCGGCGGCGTGGGTCGGGTTGCGGCAGAGAAGGGAGATGGCGTTTTCGGTGCGGGGCGCGAGTTGACTTGCAGCTCAGAAGAAGAGACTCATCAAAAACTTCACCGGCCTGAACGACACCGGCTCGGCGTGCTCGTCGAGCGAGAGCCGGGCGAAATAGACGGCGTATGCGGACACTTCGCGCCAAATCGAATATGCGTCCATCGCCCTGACTTCACGCGGAAACGCATCCGGCAAGACCGTTGCGCCAAGGCTCTCGAACGCGAGCTGCGCTCGTGGAAGGTGGAAATAGCGAGCAAAGACCCGCACGATGACACTTCAAGGCGGTCTCGAGCCGCGCCGCGAGAATGGGCTTTGGCGTGCCGTCATCTTGGAGCGCATTTCGGAAGACCACGGCGACGTCGGCGCGTTCGAAAGGCACGGTGATACGTCGCAGGCAGATCAGCACCATGCGAATCATGGAGGCGCGCATCACGCGGGACTCCCCGCAACGCCAACCTGCCGCCTCAACCATTCGACATCGACGTGCTGCAGATAGCTTCTGATGTTTCCCCACACCGGATGAAATCCATAGCCGCCATGCAGCAACTCATCTTCGGCCTGTTGCCTGGTCCACCCTTGATACACCACGCGATACAGCGCCGATACCAGCCCCGTGCGATCCGCGCCATGCTGACAGTGAATGAGGATCGGACCATCCCGGTCGACATCGCGCAGCGCCTTGAGCGCGGCGATCATGTCCTCGTCCTTGATGTTCCATGTGTTGATACGGATGCGCTGCAGCGCGATGCCGCTGCCTTCGAGAACATCCTCATCGGAATGAAACGAACGGAAGCTGACGATCTTGCGGATACCCAGTGCGCGCAGTTGCACGATATCGGCCGCCGATATCTGCGCGCTCCGATAAAGCGAAGGCGTGATGCGATGAAGATTGTCGACGCCTGCGTACACGATCGGTTCGGCCCAGTTCAGCGGGCGTTCGACCGTCATGGATGCAGACGTGGCCGGAGCGGGCGCTGCCGCCATCTTCGACTGCAGGACGTATGCCGCAGCGATGAAGCCCGCGCCGTAAAACAAAATGCGGAAGACTTTATTCATGCGACGACCGCCCCGTGCCAGGCTCACGCGACAGATGAAACAACACGAGCGCTGCAATGCTCATGGTCCAGTAATCGGTTGGTGCGAACCCGATCCAGTGCTTGTGCCAGGGCACATGAAGCGCATCGAAGCGATCGATGCCGAACGCGGGATTGAGAACGAACCAGAGAAAGTCTTCGATCAGCCAGAACGTCATGACGCATGCGACGATGCGCGCCTCGATGCGCCATGACCATCGAGCGAAAAAGATCACGGGCAGATGAAAGAACAACGCGACGAATGGAAAGACCCACGCGTGATACCCCGTCATCGGTCTGCCGCCCCAGAAGATGTCGAGCAACCAGTGATGTTCGATGCGCCATGTCGGCAAGCTCGCGGCCCAACCTGCGTTGCCTTCGATCTGTATTTCGACGTTGGCGAACAAGAAGCCCAGCAGCGCGACCCAGCCGACGAGCGCGAGCGTGCGCCCGCCAGGCACGAGGGCACGTGCGTTCATGCCGCCACCTTTGTATCCGGATTGCCGAGCGCATCGCACACCGTATCCAGAACGAAACGTGCTGCATACGGACGCGAGAGCGGCGCGATTCGCTCGCGCATCGCATCGAGCCGGGCCGGATCGTCGAGCAGCGCGCGAACGCGATACTCCAGCGCCACTGCATCGACGGCTTTCAGCGCGACGCCGTGTTCGAGCAGGTAATCCGCATTGCGCTCTTCCTGCCCCGGGATCGGCGAGGTGACGATCATCGGCAGTTTCATTGCGAGGCACTCGGACGTGGTCAGCCCGCCAGGCTTCGTGATGACGAGATCGGAACACGCCATCAGGCGCTCGACGTTGGGCGTGAAGCCGGAAACGTGCAAACGTGCTGGATGGAACGCGCACAGTTTTCGCAACGCGGCGCGCATCGCTTCGTTGCGACCCGCCAAAGCGATCAACTGAAAATCGCCGTCCATGTTCAGCAGACGTTCGGCGAGTGCGTCGAGCGCGCCAAGACCTTCGCCGCCGGACATCATCAACAGAGTCATGCGCGCAGGGTCGAGGCCGCATTGCGCCGCGCACGCCGCGCGGTCGAGAGGCTCGCTGAAGGCGGGCATGACAGGTATCCCGCCGATGTGAACCGATGCCGATGAAACGCCGCGGTTCGTCATGCGCCAGGCGACTTCGTCGTTTGCGGCGAAATATCCCTGCATGCCCGGCACGACCCACATGCGATGAAGATCGAAGTCCGTGACTTGCACCCACACCGGCGTATGAACGTTGCCGAGACGACGTTCACGCGAAAGCAACTCGGCAGGCAGGAAATGCGTGCAAATGATCGCATCGGCGCGATGCCGCTCGATCTCCGTTATCAGCGCGCGGCAGTTGAGCCGCTCGACCGCGCGTCGAAGACGTTCGCCGAATGATCGTGGCGAAGCGCTGTCCGTCTTCTGATAGAGATAACTCCAGAGGGCCGGCTGGCGAGCGACCAGTTTGATGTAGAACTCTGCGTAAAGCGCCTTGAAACTTGCGGGAACGAAGTCCATGACATCGAGATGCACGGCTTCGACACTTGCGGGATGAGTCTTTGCATACGCGCACAGCGCCTCTGCTGCGCGAACGTGGCCGGCGCCCGCGCTCACGCTTAGAACAAGAACCTTGGGCATACTTATCGGAAAGCTCGATGGGGTGACTGTTCGATTCGGCTTGGAGATTACGCTAGCGCGCCGCCGATATCGTCAATAGAACCAACTTACGAAGTCGTCATCCGTGAGAAAACGCAGGCGATTCTATTCAATCGTCGCGCCGCATCCGCTATCCGGGATCATTTTTTACTTCAGCGTCATCGCGCGAACGGATTCGCGGCTAACAGCTCGTCTGCCTTCGGGCTATTTTTCAACTGGCGCGACAGGCAAGCCCCACGTAATATCGACACATCCAATAAACGTTCCACAAGGAGACATGCATGCCCATCCGTCCTACCGCGATGCTTTGGGCGCAGCTCTTCGAGCGCTCGCGGGTCTCGGGGATGAGCCTGCAAAACCAGATCCGCCAGATGATCGTCAATGCGATTCTGAGCGGTCATATCGCGCCCGATTCCGCCTTGCCTTCGAGCCGCGAACTCGCCGATCAGCTCAACGTGTCGCGCAACACCGTCGTGCTCGCGTATCAGCAACTCGTCGAGGAAGGCTATCTCGTCTCGCGCGAGCGCAGCGGCCATTTCGTGAATCCTGCGACCGACGAGTTGCAACGCGGCTTCACCGCAGCGGGCGTCGCGGAAACATCGAGCATCGAGACGCAGCAAGGTCATCCCGACTGGAGCGCGCGCATCCGGCACGCGCCGTCGCATCAACGCAATATCGTCAAGCCGTCGAACTGGCAGAGTTACGAATATCCCTTTATTTACGGGCAATTCGACACCGAACTCTTCCCGACGAGCGACTGGCGCGAGAGCTGCATGCACGGCTTGTCGGTGATGGAGATCCGCAACTGGGCGCCCGATCTCATCGAACGCGACGACGAAACGCTCGTCGAACAAATACGCACGCGCGTGCTGCCGCGTCGCGGTGTCTTCGCGATGCCCGAAGAGATCGTCGTCACGAACGGCTGCCAGCAGGCGCTCTATCTCATCGGCGCGTTGTTGTGCGGCACGCAGACGAAAGTCGGCATGGAGAACCCCGGCTATCCCGATGCGCGCAACATCTTCCAGCATCACAACGCGCAAATCGTGCCGCTCGAAGTGGACGGAGACGGCGCCGTCATCGACGATGAAAGCGTGATCGCGCCTTGCGATTACGTGTATGTCACGCCGAGCCATCAATGTCCGACGACCGTCACGATGCCCATCGAGCGGCGACGCAAGTTGCTCGACCTGTCGGTGAAGCATGATTTCATCGTCGTGGAGGATGACTACGAGAGCGAGAACACGTTCTCGGGCACGCCGCATCCCGCGTTGAAGAGCCTCGATACGGCAGAGCGCGTCGTCTATATCGGTTCGCTGTCGAAGACGCTCGCGCCAGGACTGCGGCTCGGTTATATCGTCGCGCCGCGCGAGCTGATACGCGAGCTGCGCGCGCTGCGCCGTCTGATGATTCGTCATCCGGCCGCGTACATCCAGCGCGCATTCGCGACCTTTCTCGCGCTCGGTCATCACGACACGCTATTGCGCAAGCTCGGGCGCGTCTACAAGGAACGCGCCGAAGTGCTGATGGATGCGCTCGCCACGCATCTGCCGGAATTGCGCGCATCGAACGTGACGGGCGGCGCTTCGTGCTGGGTCGAAGGTCCGCCGTGGCTCGACGCGACGCGTCTCGCGAAAGACGCGCAAGCGCTCGGCGTGCTCATCGAACCGGGCAGCGTGTTCTTCGCCGATCCCGCCGATGGTCAGCGATGCTTCCGCATGGGTTTTTCAGCGATACGCGCGGAGCTGATCGAGCCGGGCGTGCGGGCGCTCGCCCAAGTCGTGCAGCAGCGGCGCCCCTGAACGTGCGCGTCTATTTCCACGGCGCCATCGCGTGAAAGACGCCATCGCGACGCACGAGCGCATGAAACAGCGCCGCCGCGAGATGCACGACGATCAGCGCGAAGAAGCACAACGCGAGGAACCGATGCGCGTTCCAGAGCAGCGTGTGCAACGAATTGCTATGCGGCAAAAGTGACGGCAGGCGATAGCCGCCTATCACGACCGGATAATCCGCCGCCGACAACATGCCATAGCCGAGCAATGGCAGCGCGATCATCAACGCATAGAACGCATAGTGCGATAGATGCGCGGCGAGCTTCATCGGCTCGGGCATGTTCGCGGGCAGCGGCGGCGCACCGCGCGCGATTCGCACGGCGAGACGGATCAGCGCGAGCACGAGTATCGCGATGCCGAGCGGCTTGTGTATCGACACGAGCGTCAGATAGTCCGGCCTCACCGTCGACACCATGCCGACGCCGATGAACAGCATCGACAGAATGCAGATCGCCATGATCCAGTGCAGGGCGCGTTGCAGCGGCGAGAACCGCTCGTTGATCGCGTTCATTGCTGCGCTCCTTGCGAAGGCGTGTGCGGATAGGCCTTGTCCTCGGCGGTGCGTCGATTGAACGATACGGAATAGGCAGCCGAGCGCGCGGCAGGAAACGGATCGTCCGATACGCGCATGCCCGAGGGCAGCACGGTCGGATCGAAGTTGAGATCGCGGCAAGGACCGTCCGGCTCCGGCTCGATGGCTTTCACGACGAGCGTGCCCACTTCGACCGTATGCCGGTCTTCCGGCCACGCCTTGCTCGGGTCCGCGGTCGGATCGCCGGGATTCGCGACGGTGACGACCATCGCCCAGCGTTGCGGCGCGCCTTGCACGCGCTGCGTGATCTCGGCATCGAGAAAATTCGCGCCCTTCTGCTTCAATTCGTCCGGCGTCAGCGTCTCGGGCTTCGCGGCGGGAACGAAGGACCAGCGCACCGTCTGATCCTGTCCCTCCGCGTTCGTGAAGACGAAGCTGTTGAGGCTGTTGTAACGCTCGTCCGCATACGATGCCGTCCACGGCGCACTGCCGGCCCACGCGCCGAACGCAGCGATCTCCGGGTGCGCGGCGGCGAACTTCTGCATCGACTCGGGATCGCTCTTGTTCGCGAGCGCGCGTTGCAGGTCGAAAAAGGCCTGCGGTGTCGCAACGGTGAAGAACGGCGCATCGATCATCGCGGAGCGCCACTCGCTGCCGTCGGGCATCACGATGCGCAGGCTCAGGCCGCGCACGCGCGCCATCGCATCCGATGCTTTCGGGTCCGGCGTCGCGAGATTGAAGCGCCCCGTGACGGGATACGTACCCGGCATGAACATCCTGGCTTTGGAGATTGCCGCGCCCGAGCCGTTGGATTCGAAATCGCCGCTGAAGCAGATGCCCTTCGCATGATTGCGTCTGAAGCCCGGCACCGCGCCGCCCGGTGGCGCGAGGCTGCCCACGATCTTCGCCGGTGTGAGGCGATTCGGCGTGAGCCAGCCCGCCGTGTAGGCGAAGGCCGCGACCAGCACGGCGACGATGGCCGCGATGAGGATCAGCGCGGGAAGAGGCGAACGCGGGGAAGCGGATTTGTCAGGCATCGTAGTCTCTCGATCAACGATTCTGTTGCACGGTAATCTAGCAGCGTGACGGAAATCGTGCCAGCAACGCGCAAAATTCGCAGATACCCCCGCTTCGCATCGTCTCCTGGTTCGAAAAAGGAAGTTATGGCCTGCCGATAGCCGCTCGCGACAACTTCGCGTTCATCGCAAGTCGAGCCATTGCTTCAATGCGGGATGGCTTTTGATCGAGTCTTCGAGCAATCCGGTTCTCAATGTCCTGCCTTCGGTGTTCATGTGGAGGTCGGTGTTCAGAAACAGTTTGCGGTTGAAGAGAAGCTGGTTCCGGTCGTCGAGCACGGTTCCGAGCGGAGAAATGGCGCTGGCGAATTGCTTCGATGCCTCTTCGACCCGATCCGCGCGCGTCGTGCTCGTCTGCACATAGGGCGTATTGGCGAAGTAGACCGACACGCCCTTGTCGTGCATCGCATGGACGAATCGCTTCAGCACGAGAAAGCTATCCGGACAGATTTCCGTTTCCTGTTCCGCCGATTCCGGACGTCCCGTGTAATTCGAGCCATCGATCTGCTGCATGTTGCCCAGGCCGTCGAGGTGATACGCGGAATAGGCGAATGATGTCGGCGGCGGCGCATCGATGAATCTCGTCACGATTTCCTGATCGTGAAATGCGCGAAGCCTGTCTTCGATGGATTTCGGAAACCATGTCTCGCGAATTCGAGCCTGCGCGAGTTCGAAGATGAGTCCAGGACCCATCGATGTAATTGCGTCCAGCCGCCGGAATATCGACCACGTCCGCCAGCGGTCGTGATCCCAGGCGATGGCGTTTCGCGCTCTCCAGGTGGCATTCTCCTTGTTGGCATCGTCGCAATAGTATTCGCGCTCCAGTGCGAGAATCACGGTGTCGTCGTTCTCGGCGACGGACGTCACTTCGCCAAGGATTTCATCGAGCGCGAGTCCCGCGTGAAATCCGTAATTCAAAACCGGAATGCCGAGATCCTTGCTCAGTTGCGTCGTGTCCACGCTGAAAAGCACGTTCGATCCGGCCGCTACGATCAGCTTTCGCTGTCCCTTGTAATGCTGCGCGATGCTCCGCTTCACGACCGTCATTTCCCGTACCCAATACTCGCCGGCAATTGGCGCGGGCGCGAGCATCAATGCCGCCGAGAACCAGGCGATCGCGATAATGGCCAGCGACGTCGCGAAGATTTTCAAGTACGTCATGGTCAGAACTCGAAATAGAGAAACTCCGATGGACCCGCTGATCCAATAGCCAGAACCACGACGAAAAAGAGCAACGCCGAAAGACTTGCGGCCAATAACGTGGCGTCGACCCGGCGGGGCAATATCCGGTTCCGGACGCGCGTGAATGAAAGTTCAGCCGACCTGTAGCGCTCCAGCAAACGCTGCAGATTCGGGAATCCCCACACGAGAACGAAGCCGAACAGCAGCGTGACGAACACCATCGACGGAATGCCGACGGATGGCAGAAAGCCGTCGAAACGCAGCTTCGAACGGAGAACGGGAACGATATGCCGTTCCAAAGACGCGGGTAGCGAAACACCGTGAAAACCCGCCATGCCCGCGAGCATGTTCCAGGCGGTCTGAAAGTTCTCGGCCCTGAAGAAAACCCATCCCACGACGACGGCTGAAAAGGTCAGCGCTACGCCTGCGATTCGCGCGAACCGGCTCGAACCATCTATTCCCAGACGCGGAGACACGGCGCGCCAGCCGTGATTCACGATCAGATACGCGCCATGCAATCCGCCCCACGCGATGAACGTCCATCCGGCGCCGTGCCACAAGCCGCCCAATAGCATCGTTATCATCAGATTGACGTAGCGGCGCAGCGGGCCGCCGTGTTTGCTTCCGCCGAGCGGTATATACAGGTAATCCCGCAGAAACGCGGATAGCGTCATGTGCCAGCGCCGCCAGAAGTCGATGATGCTGGCCGCCTTATAGGGCGAATCGAAATTGATCGGAAGTTTGACGTTGAAGAGCAGTGAGATGCCCACGGCCATATCGCAATAGCCGGAAAAGTCGAAATACAACTGGAGCGTGTACGCGAGCGCGCCCGTCCAGGCTTCGAAGAAAGTCAGCGGCACGCCCGCACTCGCCGCGCTGAAAAGGGGCACGGCGCCTTTGGCTAGCGTGTCTGCAATCAGAACTTTCTTCGCGAGCCCCAGCACGAAAACCGTCAATCCGGCGGATATGTTCTCCGGATTCATCCGGAAGGTTTTCGGATTGCCGAACTGCGGCATCATCTGACTGTGATGCAGCACCGGTCCTGCGATCAGATGCGGGAAATACGTGACGAACAGTAAGTAGTTGACGAAGTTGTATTCGCGCGCGATGCCGCGATAGACATCGACGAGAAAGGCGATCTGCGTGAACGTAAAGAACGAGATTCCCAACGGCAGAATGATGTCGAGCGCCGCAAGATTCATCCCCAGCAGATGATTCGATGAATCGATGAGAAAGTTGGCGTATTTATAGTAGCCGAGCAGACCCAGATCGATTGTTATGGCGCCGATAAGAATCAGCTTCGGATGGCCGCTTTTCCTTTCGCTTTTCCTTTCGCTTTCCCTGCCGATCCACCACGCGGCGGCATAGTTGAACAGGATGGAACCGAGCAAGAGCACGACAAAGCGTGGCGTCCATATTGCATAAAACCAAAGCGACGCCAGCCCGAGCCAGAGCGCAGCGAGCCGATGGCTATAACGCCCGAGCAGAAACGCGCCGACGAAAACCACGGGAAGAAACGCGAAGATGAACGAATAGGAATTGAAAAGCATGCTCGAGACTCCGCGGCAAACGGCGTCCGGGCGTGCATCACCGCGGATGCGTCGTCGTTCGTTGTCGGTCGAACAGGATGCTAGATGCTGACTGGGACGGCGGGCGGCGCTTGGCCGATGTCACCATCGCTTTGGCTGACGGAAAGGGGCACGCCGAAGCCCGGCGCGCTCGCGTTCAATGAGGAATGCGTCGAACTAGCCCGCTTTCAGCACACGCAGGGCCACCGCGCCCGCCGCCTCGCCTTCGGCCACCTGCTTCGCCTCGCGCATCGACAGATAGCGCAAACAGCACACGCGCAGAAACGACGCGAAGTTGGTCGGCGCTTCGCCGCGCAGCGCGATCAGTTCGTCGTAGAGCTTGACGGCGAACTGGCTCGTCGTGAGATTTTCGCGCCCGGCGATTTCGTGCAGCACGTCCCAGAAGAGATTTTCGAGCCGGACGGTAGTGATCACACCATGAATGCGCAGCGAACGCGTGCGCGATTCATAAAGGATCGGATCGGCGTTGATGTACACCCGACACATGACGTTGATCTCCAGGAAACGGGCCGCCATGCTCGTCGCACGACGGCCGACCGAACAAACTACTCCGCTACGCGATCATCGGCAATCACGTCAAACCCTGCGCTGCTTCATCTGGCCGGCGATGTAGTCGGCCTGACGGATCGCCAGCGTGACGATGGTGAGCGTCGGGTTTTCCGCCGCGCCCGTCGTGAACTGGCTGCCATCGGAGATGAACAGGTTCGCCACTTCGTGCGTCTGGCCATGCGAATTGCAGACGCCGTCGGCGGCTTTCGCGCTCATGCGCGCGGTGCCGAGATTGTGCGTCGACGGATACGGCGGCACGAGATACGTCGCCTTCGCGCCCGCCGCTTCGTACACCGCGCTGCCCTGCTTGTACGCGTGCTGGCGCATCGCTTCGTCATTCGGATGATCGTCGAAGTGGACGTTCGGCACCGGCAACCCGTACTGATCCTTCACGTCGGTGTTGAGCGTGATGCGGTTCTGTTCGCGCGGCATGTCCTCGCCGACGATCCACATGCCCGCCGTGTACTGATACTGATCCATCGCCGCCGCGAAGTTCGGCCCCCACGAGCCGGGATCGAGAAACGCCGCATAGAAGGGCAGCCCGAGCGAAAGCGTCTCCATGTGATAGCCGCCCGCGAAGCCGCGCTTCGGATCGAACACGGATTCATCCTCGATGATGCCGGCCATCGTCGTGCCCTTGAACATCTCGACCTTGTCGTTGAACACGCCGTAGACCGAGCCTGTCGTGTGCCGCATGTAGTTGCGGCCGACCTGGCCCGAGCCGTTCGCGAGGCCATCGGGGAACTTGCTCGACTGCGAGTTGAGCAGGAGCCGCGGCGTCTCGATCGCATTGCCCGCCACCGCGACGACGCGCGCCCTCTGCCGTTGCAGCTTGCCGTCCTTGTCGTAATAGACGACGCCCGTCGCCTTGCCGCGCGCATCGTGCTCGATCTTCACGACATGCGATTGCGGGCGCAATTCCATGCGGCCCGTCGCCTGCGCGCGCGGCAGTTCGGTATAGAGCGTCGACCACTTCGCGCCCATGCGGCAGCCCTGAAAGCAGAAGCCGCGCTGAAAGCAGTGCGTGCGATCGTCGCGGACCGTGCTGTTGATCGCCATATGGCCGGTGTTGCACTCCTTGTAGCCGAGCTTCGCCGCGCCCGCCGACATCACTTTGAAGTTGTTGTTGCCCGGCAGGCCCGGATTGCCGTTCGTGCGCGTGACGCCCATCTTCTTCTCGGCGCGGTCGTAGTAGGGATCGAGCTCCGCGCGCGTCACCGGCCAGTCGAGCAGATTGGCGCCCTGCACGTCGCCGTAAGTCGTCTTGGCCTTGAACTCGTGCGGCTGAATGCGCAGGCTCGCGCCCGCCCAGTGGACCGTCGTGCCGCCCACGGTCTTGCAGATCCACGCGGGCAGGTTGGGGAAATCTTTCGCGACGCGCCAGTTGCCCGATGTCGTGCGATTGTCGAGCCATGAAAGCTGCTTGAACGCGCTCCACTCTTCCGTCGCGAAATCGCCTTGCGTGTGCATCGCGCCTGCTTCGAGCACGACCACGTCGACGCCCTTCTGCGCGAGTTCGTTGGCGAGCGTCCCGCCGCCCGCGCCCGATCCGATGATCACCACGACGTGATCGTCGTTGTGCCTGAACTGCACCTTGTTGTCCGTGTACATGTCTGTCTCCGTTTTCCATCGGATCGCTCGAATGGGTTAGCTGTCTTTCGGAATCGGACCGCTGTTCGCGAGAGGCGGATCGGGCAGCCATGACAGGTTGTTGAAACCCTGATAGAGATAGCCGCCATCGCCCTTCGATGCGCCATAGCCGAAGTGCTGATACGCCAGCGCGTTGCTGTACAGGGACACGACGGCCGTGCTGCGTACGGTGTTGAAGAACGGCGTGCCCGCGAGCGCGGCGACGTCCTGCGCCTTGTCGTTCGCGCCGCGCCTCGTCCAGTCGGAGCCGGCTTTGGCGTCGAGCTGCGCGACGCCGTCGGCGAGTTGCTGGCGCACGGCGGGATCGGCTTTCGCCTTGGCGTCGAGATCCTTGACGACGAGCGCGTAGACGGCGTCATCGAGTGTTGCGTGCGGATAGATCTGTCGCGTGACTTGCAGCAGCACTTCGCCCTGATGCGTGTCGAGCCCCTGCATTTCGAGCGCCCAGACGCGGCTCGGCGCGAGGCTCGCGAAGATCGAGGTCGCCGCGATGGTGCCGACCAGCACGCCGGTGCCGCGCAGAAATTCGCGTCGCGTCAGTGCGATGTTCGGTGGCGCGGCGATGTCGTCGTGGTCGTGATGCTCTTCACCGTCGTGCGCGCGCCGCTGCGCGACGATCGGGATGATCGTGTCTCGCATGTCTCTCTCCTTGTGGGGCACTGCAACAGCTTATTTATGTGTGTGGTCCCGCGTGATGCCGCTGACTATCTGACTATTCGTAATGTCCATGCCGTTCGAGAACTTCGATCTTGTAGCCGTCCGGATCCTGAATGAAGAAGTAACGCGCGATGAGCGAGCCGTCGTCGTTCTTGAATTCGCGCACGTCGTTGGGTGAAAGACCGAGGCCGATCAGACGCTCGCGCTCCGCCTTCGCATCCGGCACGCTCACGGCGACGTGGCCGTAGCCGTCGCCATGTGTGTATGGCTCGGCGCGTCCCTTGTTCCAGGTGAGTTCGAGCTCGGCGTTGGTTTCGTCGTTGCGCAGATAGGCGAGCGTGAAGTCCGGAAAGTCCAGCCGGTGCGCGACGCCGAGATCGAAAGCCTTCTCGTAGAAATCGAGCGAGCGTTGCAGGTCCTGCACGCGAATCATCGTGTGAATGAGCTTTGACATGAGCGCCTCCCCCTTTTTAGTGAAGTTTAGGAAGCCGCGCGCGCAAAGGGTAATGGCCGGTTAAATCGGGCGTAGGCGTTTGCCCGGGGCTTGCGCATTGGCTCGACGCCACATGATCGCAAACGAACATTTGATCGATGAAACGAAACTATTTGTCGCAATTGAGATAAATTTCGGTCGCCGAGAGTAGGATTGAACCGGCTTTTCGATGCCGAACGTTCGAATTCGATCATCGCGATAGCCGAACAGAAAGGGCACGGCGCGCCGCCGCTCATCGCCCGTCGAGAACAACGGAGACTCAATCTTGAAAACAGTCATCGGCTTGCGCTGGTGGATCATCGCGCTCGTCTGCGCGGGCACGATCGTCAACTATCTTTCGCGCAACGCGCTCGGCGTCATGGCCGCCGAGCTGAAAACGCTCATGAACATGAGCACGCAGCAGTATTCCTATGTCGTCGCCGCGTTTCAGGTCGGCTATACGATCATGCAGCCGGTGTGCGGACTCATCATCGATGTAATCGGGCTGCGGCTCGGCTTCGCGCTGTTCGCGTGCCTCTGGTCCGCGACCGGCATGGCGCACGCGCTCGCCGGCGGCTGGGTGTCGCTCGCGGCGCTGCGCGGACTCATGGGCCTCTCGGAAGCCGTCGCGATTCCGGCGGGGATGAAGGTCGTCGCAGAATGGTTTCCGAATCGCGAGAAGTCGGTCGCGGTCGGCTACTTCAACGCCGGCACGTCGCTCGGCTCGCTGTTCGCGCCGCCGCTCGTCGTCTTTCTTTCGCTGCGCTACGGATGGCAAAGCGCGTTCGTCGTGACCGGCGCGATGGGCTTCGTCTGGGCCGCGTTCTGGTACTGGCTGTATCGCGGGCCGCGCGAGCATCCGAAGATCGGCGAGCAGGAGAAGAACGCGATCATCGAAGGGCAAACGCCCGTGACGAACCGCCCGGGCGAGCAACGCCGCATCCGCGAAGTGCTCGGCACGCGCCGCTTCTGGGCCATCGCGCAGGCGCGCTTTTTCGCCGAACCCGCGTGGCAAACCTTCAGCTTCTGGATTCCGCTCTATCTCGCGACCGAGCGTCACATGGATCTCAAGCAGATCGCCATGTTCGCGTGGCTGCCGTTTCTCGCCGCCGATCTCGGCGGGCTGTTCGGCGGCTATCTTTCGCCGTTTCTGATGAAGCGTTTCCGCGTGCCGCTCATCGCGTCGCGCATCGCGGGCGTCGTGCTCGGCGCGTTCATGATGATCGGGCCCGCGTGCATCGGGCTCGTCGCGTCGCCGTATGAAGCCATCGCGCTGTTCTGCGTCGGCGGCTTCGCGCATCAGATGATCTCGGCGCTCGTCAACACGCTCGCCGCCGATGTCTTCGAGCCCGGCGAAGTCGGCACCGCCGCGGGCTTCGCGGGCATGGCGGCGTGGATCGGCGGACTGGGCTTTTCGCTCGTCGTCGGCGCGCTCGCGGATTCGGTGGGCTTCACGCCGCTCTTCGCCGCGCTCGGCGCGTTCGACCTGATCGGCGCGGCGCTGCTCGTCGTGCTGATGCGCGGCGTGACGAGCGACGCGAATCCGCCCGGCGCGGCGCATCGGGCCGCCTGAGATCGAATGAACGGGAGACACATCATGGCCAACTTGAAGAATCGTCCGCGTTTCGCGATTTCGGAGCGAACGGACAACCGCGTCGCGCTGAGTTCGACCGATGGCGCGCGCATCGAACTGTTCGTCCTCGCCGATGACATCATCCGCGTGCTGGTCTTGCCGCACGGCGAACTGCGCGGGCCGCGCACCTGGGCGATCGCGCCCGGACAGGACGACGTGCCGCTCGAAGGACGCGACCGCTACGATACGAGCGGCTTCGCGAGCGCACCGTTCACGATGTCGGACGATGAGCAACACGTCGTCATCGAGACAGCGATGATCCGCTTGACGATTGCGCTCGACGGCGGCTTCTGCTCGTGGCAAATCGTGCGCGACCGCCAGTGGCATCACGTCATGAACGATCGCAAGACGCAGGCGTACAACTTCGGCTGGTGGGACGAGCGCGTGTATCACTACATCGCGCGCAAGCCGGGCGAAATGTACGTGGGACTCGGCGAACGCGCGGGTTCGCTCGACCGCGCGAATCAAAGCTACGAGATGCGCAACGTCGATGCGATGGGCTACAACGCCCGCACGACCGATCCGCTCTACAAGCACATTCCGTTCTACGTGACGTGGCAGCCGGAGACATCGACGGGCTTCGGTCTCTTCTACGACACGCTCGCCGATTGCCGCTTCGACATGGGCCGCGAGCTCGACAACTATCACGGGCACTATCGGCACTTCATCGCGGAGCACGGCGATCTCGACTATTACTTCATCGCGTCGCCCGACACGCCGCTTCACGCCGTGCGCCGCTTTACATGGCTGACGGGTCGTCCCGCGTGGATGCCGAAGTGGGGCCTCGGCTACTCCGGCTCGACGATGAGCTACACCGACGCCCCCGACGCGCAAAAGCGCATGGCCGAATTCATCGACCGATGCCGCGAGCACGACATCCTGTGCGATTCGTTCCATCTTTCGTCGGGCTATACGTCGATTGGCGGCAAGCGCTACGTGTTCAACTGGAATCGCGACAAGTTTCCCGATATCGACGGTTTCGTGACGAGCTATCTGCGCGAAGGCGTGCGGCTGTGTCCGAACATCAAGCCGTGTCTGCTGCGGGATCACCCGCTGTTCGATTCCGTCGCCGATGCCGGTCTCCTGATCGAAACGCGCGACGGCGAACCGGCGTGGGTGCAGTTCTGGGACGAAGTCGGCGCGTATCTCGACTTCACGAATCCGCGGACCATCGACTGGTGGAAAGCGCGCGTGAAGGAAAGCCTGCTCGCGCACGGCATCGCCGCGACGTGGAACGACAACAACGAGTTCGAAATCTGGAGCGCGGATGCAATCGCGCGCGGCTTCGGCGAGCCGTTTCCGGCGCGCGAGGCCAAGGTCCTGCAGACGCAACTGATGATGCGCGCCTCGCGCGACGCGCAGCGCGAACATGCGCCCGGCGTGCGGCCGTTTCTCGTATCGCGCTCGGGCGGCGTCGGCATGCATCGATATGTGCAGACGTGGTCGGGCGACAACTACACGTCGTGGGACACGCTGCGCTTCAATCTCAAGATGAGCCTCGGTCTCGCGATGTCTGGCGTGTCGAACAGCGGGCATGACATCGGCGGCTTCGCGGGGCCCGCGCCCGATCCTGAACTGCTGTCGCGCTGGGTCGCGTTCGGCATCTTTCTGCCGCGCTTTTCCATCCACTCATGGAACGACGACGGCACCGTCAACGAGCCTTGGATGTATCCGCAAACTACCCATCTCATCGCCGGTCTCATCAAGCTGCGTTACCGGCTGATTCCGTACCTGTACCAACTGCTCTGGCGATCGCATCGCGCGTACGAACCGGTGCTCCGTCCGATGTTCGCCGAATTCCCCGACGATCCGCTCTGCCTCGAAGACGGCGACGACATGATGCTCGGCTCGTCGCTGCTCGTCGCGCCGGTCGTCGAGGCGGCGCAAAGCGAGCGACGCATCCATCTGCCGAAGGGCGCGCGCTGGTCGTCCTACTGGAGCGGCGAAGTCTTCGACGGCGGCCAAACGGTCACGCTGCCCGCGCCGCACGATCGCCCCGTCATGCTGATCCGCGAAGGCCATGTGATTCCGCTGAACATCGCGGAGCAGCACTTCGCGCGTCCCGCCGATGAACGCGCGTTCATCGCGTTGCCTTGCGCGGGCGTCGGCGTCGCGCGCGGCGATTGCATCGAAGACGACGGCGAAACCGAAGCGTGGCGCGACGGCGTGCACGGGCGCTGGCGCGTCGTCATCGAAAGCGATGCGCGAAGCCTGCGCATCGCGATAGAACGCCACGGCGCGATGCCGCGCGTGCAGAACGAAGTCCGCGTGAGCGTGCCCGCATCGGATACGCGCGTCGCGACCTGCGCGACGGGCGAGCTGGCCGGCGAGCGCATCGCGGACGGCTGGCGTCATATCACGCTGCGTCTTGCAGACTGAGCCTCAACACTTCACGGGAAAGTAATCAGCAATGAAGTCCTTGAATCGCGCACGGACGCGCGCAGGCGTCCTCACGTCCATTTCTCTCGCCGTCGCCCTGTTCAGCGGCACGGCGACGGCCCAAAGCAGCGTCACGCTCTACGGCGTCGTCGATAACGCGTTCGCGTATGTCAGCAACCAGCGCGGGCAGTCCAACGTCTACATGAGCCAGGGCAATCTGCAGGCGAGCAAGTTCGGGCTTCTCGGCGCGGAAGACCTCGGCGGCGGCACGAAGGCGATCTTCCGGCTCGAAAGCGGCTTCAATTCGCTGACGGGCGCGCAAGCCAGCGCAAACGCGATGTTCAATCGTCAAGCCTATGCGGGCTTGAGCCACAAGCGTTACGGCACGCTGACGCTCGGCCGCCAGTACACGCCTTACTTCAGCATGGTCGGCGCGCTCGGACCGACGGGCGTGCTGACCGGCGCGACCGGCGCGCATCCCGGCGACGTCGATGCCCTCGACACCACGCTGCGCTTCAACAACGCGGTCACGTATGCGTCGCCGGTGATCGCGGGTCTCGCGTTCAGCGTTCAATACGCGCTCGGCGGCGCGCCGGGCAGCATCGCGAGCGGCAGCAACTTCAGTGCCGCGCTTCGCTACGACTACAAGCCTTTCGCGATCGCGGCGGGCTACGTGAAGCTGAAAGACATCGCGACCAGCCCGGCGCTCGGGAGCTTCGCGATCAACTCGCCGGTGAACAACGGCTACGCGAGCGCACAAAGCGCGCAACTGATCGCGGCGGCGGCGCGCTACACGTACAACGATCTGATGCTCGGCCTCAACTATTCCAACGTGCACTATGCGCCGGGCTCGCGCTCGCTTTTCGCCGATGAAGCCGTGTCCAACAGCTACGGCGCCATCGCCACTTACCGGTTCACACCCGCGGTGAATGTCGCGGCGGGCTACAGCTACACGCGCGCGAGCAGGGCCAACGGCATCGGCGATGCGGCGCAGTATCACCAGATTTCGTTCGAGGAAACGTACAGCCTGTCGGCGCGCACTACGTTTTATGCGCTGCAGGCGTGTCAGCACGCGCGGGGTCAGTCGCTCATCGCGTCGGGCGGAACGGGCGGCGTGGCGATTGCGAATGCCGTGGCGGTCGTCGGCGATTCGCAGAACGCGTCGCCTTCGTCGGGACCGTCGCAGTTCGTCGCGATGGTCGGCATCCGGCACGCGTTCTGATCGACGCGCCGCTACGACAGCATCCAGGTTCGCGCGAACGCATCGAAACGCGCGATTTCCTCCGCTTGCCATTGCGCGCCGTGCCCGAGTTCTTCGGCCATGATTCTGGCGACTTCGGGCGCGGCATCGCGGGCGGCGGCGGCATCGAGAAACAACGCGCGATTGCGCCGCGCGAGCACATCCTCGACACAGCGCGCGAGTTCGGCCCGCGCCGCGAAGCGCGTCTGCGCCTCGGTCAGGCCGCTCGCCTTCACCAGAACGTTTTGCGCGCCCGGCAGACGATCGATGATTGCCCCATCGGAACCGTAGTAGCCGTGTTGCTCCGCCGTCGATCCATGCAGCGGCAACGACGCCGTTCGGCACGGCGCAGCGCTCAGCAGTTGCTTCGAGACGGCGAGATCGATCACCTGCTGCGCCATCAGACGGTACGTGGTCCACTTGCCGCCCGTCACGGTGATCATGCCGGTCGCGTTCATTTCGATGGTATGTTCGCGCGACAACGACGCGGTCGATGCCGCGCCGTCACACTTCACGAGCGGACGCAGCCCCGCCCATACGCTCAGGACATCGTCGCGCGTCGGCTTGACGGACAGATAATCGGCAGCCGTCGCGAGAATGAAATCGATGTCCTCGTCGCTCGCGCGCGGATCGAGCGGCAAGTCGTGACGCGGCGTGTCGGTCGTACCGACTATCGCGTGACCGTGCCACGGCACGATGAACAGCACGCGCCCGTCCTGCGTCTTGGGCACGAGGATCGCGCTATCGCTGCGCAGGAAGCGGCCGGGCAAGGTCAGATGCACGCCCTGGCTCGGCGCGACGATCGGGCGCGCGCCGGGCTCGGCCATCGCGCGGATCGAATCGACCCAGACGCCCGTCGCATTGACGACGCAGCGCGCGTTCACCGCGAACCGGTCGCCGCTTTCGACGTCCTCCACCTCCAGCCGATGACGCCCCGCCGCGCGATCGAACTGCACGCCGCGCACCGCCGCATTGTTCAGCGCGACGCCACCGAGATCGAAGAGCGTGCGCATCAGCGTAATGGCGAGACGCGCGTCGTCGAACTGGCCGTCGAAATAAAGCGTGCCGCCGCGCAGCGCGTGACCGTGCAGCGATTCGGCGAGCATCGGCGATTTCGCGCGGGTTTCGGCGAGATCCAGGCTGCGGCTCGCGCGCAGGTTGAGCGAGCCCGCGAGCCAGTCGTAGATCTTGAGGCCCGCGCCGTACGTCAGCTTGTCGCCGAGCCGGTACGCGGGAACGATGAAACCGAGCGCGTGCACGAGATGCGACGCATTGCGCGCGAGCAGTCCGCGCTCTCGCAACGCTTCGCGAACGAGCGGGATGTTGCCCTGCGCGAGATAGCGCACGCCGCCGTGCACGAGCTTGGTGGCCTTGCTCGATGTGCCCTTCGCGAAGTCGCGCGCTTCGAGCAGCAAGGTCCGATAACCGCGCGACGCCGCATCGACGGCCGTGCCGAGACCGCTCGCGCCGCCGCCGATCACGACGACATCGAAGAACGGCGTCTGATCTGTTTCGCGCAAGAGCGCCGCGCGTCCGGATGGCATGTTCGTTTTCATGTCAGACCGTGGAAAGCGGTTCTTCGGCGGGATGTTCCCAGGCGCGGGCGCGATCGATCGCGCGATGCCAGCGCTCGATGTGCATCGCGCGTTCCGCCGACGCCATCGCGGGTTCGAACCGGCGCGCGGGCGGCCACGCGCTCGCGATTTCGTCGCGGCTCGACCAGAAGCCCGATCCGAGTCCGGCGAGGCAGGCCGCGCCGAGCGCGGTCGATTCCGTGACGCTCGGGCGCACGACGGGACGGCCGAGCAGATCGGCCTGAATCTGCATCAGCAGGTCGCTCTGCGACGCGCCGCCGTCCGCGCGCAGCTCGCTCACGGCGATGCCGGCATCGGCTTCCATCGCGTCGAGGACATCGACCGTCTGGAACGCGATGGCTTCGAGCGCGGCCCGCGCGATATGCGCGCGATTCGTCCCGCGCGTCATGCCGAGCAGCGTGCCGCGCGCGTAGGGATCCCAATACGGCGCGCCCAGACCCGCGAATGCGGGCGCGAGCACGACGCCTTCGCTCGAGGAACATTGCGCGGCGAGCGCGCTGATTTCCGCCGCGCTTTCGATGAACCCGAGACCGTCGCGCAGCCACTGGACGATCGCGCCGCCCATGAAAACCGCGCCTTCCAGCGCGTAGGTGCGCTGCCCGCCGAATTCCCAGCCGATCGTGGTCAACAGCCGATGCCGCGATGCGACCGGCTGCGCGCCTGTGTTCATCAGCATGAAAAGGCCGGTGCCGTAGGTATTCTTGACGAGGCCCGGCTCGACGCAGCCCTGCCCGAAGGTCGCGGCCTGCTGGTCGCCGGCGACGCCTGTGATCGGAATCGGCGCGCCGAACAACGCGGCGTCGGTATGGGCGATCGCTCCGCTCGATGCCACGACTTCGGGAAGCACGGCGCGCGGGATATCGAAGAGCGCCAGCAGCCCGTCGTCCCATGCGCCTGCGCGGATGTCGAAGAGCGCGGTGCGCGCGGCATTCGATACATCGGTTACGTGGCGGCGGCCTGCGCTCAGTTGCCAGAGGAGCCAGCTATCGACGGTGCCGAACGCCAATTCGCCGCGGCACGCGCGCGCGCGCAGGCCGGGCGCGCTGTCGAGCAGCCACGCGAGCTTGGTCGCGGAAAAGTATGGATCGATGCGCAAGCCCGTCTTTTCTTCGATGAGCGATTCCGCGCCGGATTCGATCAGACGGGCGCAATGCGCGGCGGTGCGGCGGTCCTGCCAGACGATCGCGGGTCCGACGGGCGCGCCCGTTTGCCGGTCCCAGAGCAGCGTGGTTTCGCGCTGATTGGCGATGCCGATGGCGGCGATATCCGAAGCCCGCGCGCCGGCCTTCTGCATCGCTTCGTGCGCGACGGCGAGTTGCGACTGCCAGATGTCGGCGGGATCGTGCTCGACCCGCCCCGGCTGCGGATAATGCTGCGCGAACTCCCGCTGCGCGCTCGCTATCACGCTGCCCGAATGGGCGAACAGCATCGCGCGGGAACTGGTCGTGCCCTGGTCGAGGGCAAGGATAAAACGTCGCTGGCTCATGCGGCCACTCCAGACAGCCGGTTCGGAGAATGTTCGAATACGAATCTGAATATTCGTTTTCAACCATCGTAGCATCGCGTGGCGTCGACGGAAAGATGGCGGACGCACTGTTCGAGCGCATGTGAACCGGCAATTTCAGAGCCGGCGTTGGTCGGCGGCGGCTTTCGTCGTACACTGCGCGCATCCGATAATTTTCATTTTTTTGCGATTCCGAGCAGCTTTCGATGACATCCGACCAAGCACTGAACGGCAGGCAGCGCGCGCTGCTGGATCGCGTCGCCCGAGACGGCTTCGCGACCATCGAAGACCTCGCGGCGCAATTCGACGTCACACCGCAGACGATCCGGCGCGACGTCAACTGGCTGTCCGATCGGAACCTGCTGCGCCGATATCACGGCGGCGCGAGCGCGCTGACGAGCTCCGAGAACGCCGCGTACACGGCGCGTCAGCAGATGTTTCTCGACGAGAAGCGTCGCATCGCGAGGCGGGTCGCGGCGGAGATTCCGAATCACGCGACGCTCTTCATCAATCTCGGCACGACGACCGAGGAAGTGGCGCGCGCGCTGCGCCAGCATACGGGCCTGCGCGTCATCACGAATAACCTGAACGTGGCGAACATTCTCGCGGACGAGTCCGACGCGGACCTGATGGTCGCGGGCGGCAAAGTGCGCGCGCGCGACAAGGGCGTCGTGGGCGAGCAGGCCGTCGACTTCATCCGGATGTTCAAGGTGGACTTCGGGATCATCGGCATTTCGAGCATCGAGGAAGACGGCACGCTTCGGGACTTCGACATCGCGGAAGTGCGCGTGGCGCAGGCGATCATCGAGCAGTCGCGCACGGTGTTTCTCGTTGCGGATCATTCGAAGTTCGGCCGCGCCGCGCTCGTGAAACTCGGGCATCTCAGCCAGATCGACGCGCTCTTCACCGACGCCCCGCCGCCCGAATGGATCGCGGAAAGTCTCGCCGATGTCGCCGTGCATGTCGCGGATTAAGGCGACGCGATCGGCGAACCGTCCTTGTCGTCCGCAGCGTCGCGGACACTACAATCGGGTACTTTGACAGCATCCGCTTACAAGCACGGGGACGCGAACATGGCGCAAGCGCCGCACATCGGCCGGAAGGAAGACCGCAGCACGCACAACGAACGCCGCTGGCTCACGACCGGCGGTCCGATTCTCTTTTTGCTGCTCTGGTCCGCCGGCTTTCCGATTGCGAAAACCGGCCTGCATTACGCGTCGCCGCTGACGTTTCTCGCAATACGCTTCGCATTGAGCGTCGGCCTGCTGCTCGCGGTATGCGCCGTGAAGCGTCCGCAATGGCCGCGCAACGCGCGCGCGTGGCTGCATCTCGGCGTCGTCGGCTTTCTCGTGCAGGTGATGTACTTCGGACTGAGTTATCTGTCGATGACCGCGGGCATCGCGACGTCCGTGCTCGCGCTGATCGTGTCGTTGCAGCCGATTCTCGTCGGCGTGCTCGCGCCGAAGTTCGTCGGCGAACGCATCGGCGTGCGCAGATGGATCGGCTTGCTGCTCGGGCTCGCGGGCGCGGCCGGCGTGATCGTCGCGCGCGGGCCGCTGCATGCGGAATCGCTCGGTCCGGTGCTGATGGCGATCGGCGCGCTCGTCGGCATCACGGCCGCGATGCTCTATGAAAAGCGCTTGGGGACCGCGCAAGATCCGGTGACATCGAATCTCGTGCAATACAGCGTCGGCTTCGTGTTTTGCGCGCCGATGGCCTTGCTCTTCGAGCACACGCAAGTGCAATGGACGCCGGCATTCATCGCGACGCTCGCGTATCTCGTCGTCGGCAATTCGCTGATCGCGATCACGCTGCTGCTCGCGATGACGCGTGCGGGCAAGGTCTCGCAAGTCGCGTCGCTGTTCTTCTTCGTGCCGCCGGCAGCCGCCGTGCTGTCGTACTTCTTTCTCGGCGAAGTGCTGCCGAGGACCGCATGGTATGCGATGGGCGTCGCCGTGCTCGGCGTCGCCATCGCCACATGGAAGCCGCGCAGATAGCGGCTAGTGCGAATGCTTCGGCACTTCCGCGCCACGGCATCCGACGAGAAAGTCGAAGTCGCAACCTTCATCGGCCTGAAGAACGTGCTCGACGTACAGCTTGCGATAACCCGTTTTATCCTCGGGAATCTCGCTCTTCGCCGCGTTCCACGCATCGAGGCGCGCGCGGATTTCATCGTCGCCGATGTCGATGCGTAGCACGCCGTTGTCGCAATCGAGCTCGATCCAGTCGCCATCGCGCACGATCGCAAGCGGCCCGCCCGCGCGTGCCTCGGGCGCGACGTGCAGCACGACGGTGCCATACGCGGTGCCGCTCATGCGCGCATCCGACACGCGCACCATGTCCGTCACGCCTTGCGCGAGCAGCTTCGGCGGCAAGCCCATGTTGCCGACTTCCGCCATGCCCGGATAACCCTTCGGCCCGCAATTCTTCATGACGAGCACGGAGTCCGCCGTGACATCGAGATCGGGATCGGCGATACGGTGCTTGTAGTCGTCGAAGTTCTCGAACACGACCGCGCGCCCGCGATGCTTCAGCAACGCAGCCGTCGCCGCCGACGGCTTCAGCACCGCGCCATTCGGCGCGAGATTGCCGCGCAGCACGCACAATCCGCCATCGGCGACGAGCGGCTTGTCGAGCGGGCGAATCACTTCGTCGTTGTAGAGCGGCGCTTCCTTCACGTTCTCCCACAGCGTGTGGCCGTTCGCGGTGAGCGCATCCGGATGCGGAATCAGGTTCGCTTCGCCGAGACGCCGCAAGACGGCGGGCAAGCCCCCGGCGTAGTAGAACTCTTCCATCAGGAAGCGGCCCGAAGGCTGCAAATCGACGAGCGTGGGCGTGCCGCGACCGATGCGTGTCCAGTCGTCGAGTTCGAGCTTCACGCCGATGCGCCCCGCGATCGCCTTCAAATGAATCGCCGCATTCGTCGATCCGCCGATCGCCGCGTTCGCACGAAT
Organism: Caballeronia sp. ATUFL_F2_KS9A; assembly: GCF_023630765.1. Lineage (NCBI taxonomy): Bacteria > Pseudomonadati > Pseudomonadota > Betaproteobacteria > Burkholderiales > Burkholderiaceae > Caballeronia > Caballeronia sp. ATUFL_F2_KS9A. The sequence continues at coordinate 71,502 of NZ_JALQEK010000048.1, forward strand.
CGCGTTTTCGAAGGCCTCGCGCGTGAGCAGCTTGGACAGACGCAAATCCTCGAGCGCCATTTCGACGATACGCATGCCCGACAGATGCGCGAGCACATAGCGACGCGAATCGACCGCCGGAATCGCGGCGTTGTGCGGCAGCGTGACGCCGAGCGCTTCGGCCATGCACGCCATCGTCGATGCAGTGCCCATCGTGTTGCAGGTGCCCGTCGAGCGCGACATGCCCGCTTCCGCCGACATGAACTCGTGAATCGAAATCTTGCCCGCCTTCACCTGCTCGCTGAGTTGCCATACGACCGTGCCCGAGCCGATGTCGCGTCCTTCGTGCTTGCCGTTCAACATCGGTCCGCCCGAGACGACGATCGCGGGCACGTCGCAGCTCGCCGCGCCCATCAGCAACGCGGGCGTCGTCTTGTCACAGCCGACGAGCAGCACGACCGCATCGACGGGATTGCCGCGTATCGCTTCCTCGACGTCCATGCTCGCGAGATTGCGCGTGAACATCGCGGTGGGACGCAAATTCGATTCGCCGTTGGAGAACACCGGAAACTCGACGGGGAACCCGCCCGCTTCGAACACGCCGCGCTTCACGTGCTCGGCGAGCTTGCGGAAGTGCGAATTGCACGGCGTTAGTTCGGACCACGTATTACATATGCCGATGATCGGCTTGCCCGCGAACTCGTGGTCCGGAATGCCCTGGTTTTTCATCCAGCTCCGGTACATGAACCCGTTCTTGTCGGCGGTGCCGAACCACGCGGCCGAACGGAGCTTGGCTTTTGGGGCGCTCATGGCTTTGATCACTTGATGGGAAAGACCTATAAATAGCATGACTATATCGATGGGGCGTACCGGGAAAACGCTAATCGCCACGTCAAAACACTCTGCATATAGTTTGTCTATTGAAGTCAGCGCGCGGGCTTCGTCGTCCCAATTACTAGTTCAAAACGCCGCGCTCTCGAATCGCCCTCTCGCACTGTTCGCACGGTCATCCGCAACGCTTCGTTCTTTCATCGATGAAAGCCGCGTGTGTATGACGTGCCGTGAAACCCAGTATCTGACAGCGATCGACGATGAGTCGACCCATCGACCAACGAAGAAGAGACCGGAGGAACACATGGCGCAGAATCGGGATGACGACGCAAACGACAGCAAGCTCATCAGCGCGGGCCGGCGCGGCATCATGCAGGGCGCGGGACTCGGCGCGGCGCTGTCGCTCCTGGGCGGCGTGACCGGTGGCGGCGGTTTGATCTCGTCCGCGCAGGCGGCCGAAGCGGCGTTTCCGCAGCACAAGAAATGGAAGATCGTGTTCGTCAATCATGTGACGACGAACCCGTTCTTCGTGCCGACGCAATACGGCATTCAGGATGCGTGCTCCATGTTCGGCATGGACTATCAGTGGACCGGCTCGGCCACGTCCGACGCGGGCGAAATGGTGCGCGCGGTGAATTCTGCGATCGCTGCGAAAGCCGATGCGATCGCCGTGCCGATCGTCGATCCGAACGCATTCGACAAGCCCATTCAGGCCGCGCTCGACGCCGGCATTCCCGTATTCGCTTACAACGCCGATGCGCCGCGCGGCAAGACGAATCCGCGGCTCGCTTACATCGGACAGGATCTGTATCTGTCGGGATATCAGATGGGCGAGCGAATCGCCAGCATGATCGACAGCGGCATGGTCGCGCTTTTCATCGCGACGCCGGGACAGTTGAACATTCAGCCGCGTCTCGACGGCGCGAGCGATGCGATCAAGAAATCCGGCAAGAAGATCGACATTCAGACCGTTGCGACGGGCGCGACCGTCAACGAAGAACTGTCGAAGATCAAGTCGTTCTATCTCGGGCATCAGGACCTGAAAGGCATGTTCGCAGTCGATGCCGGCAGCACGCAAGGCGTCGCGCAAGTGATGAAGGAATCGAACCTGCCGTCGAAGGGCGTGCATGGCGGCGGCTTCGATCTGTTGCCGCAGACGATCCAGCTCATCCACGAAGGCTTCCTCGATTTCACCATCGACCAGCAGCCGTATGTGCAGGGCTTCTACACGGTGATGGAAGCGTTCGTGTTCCTCGCGTCGGGCGGGCTCGTCGGGCCGGCGAACATCAATACCGGTCTCAAGTTCGTGACGAAGGATACGGTCGAGCCGTATCTCAACACGTCGACGCGTTATGAAGGCAAGACCACCAAGCCGCAAATCGTGCCGATGAAAGGGGCCATCAAGTCCTGATGAACACAGTGAACGAACCCCGTAAAGCAACGACGCCCGCGCGGATCGCCAGTCCGCGCGGTGCGTGGGCGTCGCATTGGGCGCCGGAGTTGCGCATCCTCCTCGTGGCCGTGCTGCTCGCGGCTTACTTCCAGTTCATCAACCACGACTTCCTGTTTAGCAACGCGAGCCTCGTCAACCTTTCGCAGTATGTCGCGCCGGTCGCGATCATCGCGTTCGGCGAGATCATGCTGATGATCGGCGGCGACATCGATCTGTCGGCGGGCATGGTCTTCGCATTCGCGCCGTTCATGATGGTGTTCGCGAACGAAGCGGGCGCGCCGATGTGGCTCGCGGTGATCGCGGGGCTCATCGCCGCGGCGATCATCGGCTTCGTGAACGGCGCGGTGACGGTCTTTCTGCGCCTGCCTTCGTTCGTGACGACGCTCGGCACGCTCTTTCTCATCAACGGCATCACGCTGACCGTCTCGCGGGGCACGCCCGCCGCGACGCCGGGCTCGCCGGAATTCGCCGCCGTGATGGGCGCGTGGGGCTATAGCGAGATCATCTGGACCGTTGCGATTGCGTTCGTCATGCATGTGCTGTTGCGGCATACGCGCTGGGGTCTGCACACGCAGGCGGCGGGCGCGAATCCGCTCGGCGCGAGCGAAGCGGGCATTCATGTGAACCGGCTGCGGCTCGGCAATTTCGTGCTCGCGGCGGTGCTCGCCGGATTCACGGGCATTCTCGAAAGCTTTCGCATCACGTCGATCGATCCGCAAGCGGGCGGCAATCAGATCATGTTCCTCGCCGTGGCCGCTGCCGTGATCGGCGGGACGCCCTTGACGGGCGGCTCGGGCACGATTGTCGGCGGACTGCTCGGCGCGGCGGTGCTCGGCATTCTGAGCGATGGCTTCACGCTCATCGGCATCAACGCGTTCACGTTCAACATCATTCTCGGCGCCGCGATTCTCGCCGCGATGATCTTCAATATCCACATCGGCCGCATTCGCCGCAAGGGAGCACGGTGATGGCAGACCCGCAAGCAGCAGCCGCCACCGATCTCGCGCTGCGCGGCGACAAGCTCGTCAAACGCTTCGGCGCGGTGACGGCGCTCGACGGCGTGTCGCTTACGCTCGGCCGTGGCGAGATTCTCGGCATTCTCGGCGACAACGGCGCGGGCAAGTCGACGCTCGTGAAGATTCTCACGGGCTTTCATCAGCAGACGAGCGGCACGCTGCATGTGCACGGCGAGGAAACGCTGCTGAAGTCCGTCGATCATGCGCGCGCGCTCGGCATCGAATGCGTGTATCAGGACCTTGCGCTCGCGAATTCGCTGTCGATTTATCACAACATGTTCCTCAATCGCGAGATCGTGCGGCGCGGTCCGTTCAGGCTCGTCGACCACAAGCAGATGCGCGAGCGCGCGGCGCAATGTCTCGAGGATATCGGCGTACATGTGCCTTCGGTCGATCTGCCGGTCGAGCGTCTGTCGGGCGGTCAGCGTCAGGCGATCGCGGTCGCGCGCGCGGTGCATTCGAACGCGAAAATCCTGTTGCTCGACGAGCCGCTCGCCGCGATGGGCGCGCGCGAGGCCGCGCTCATCATCGATCTCGTGATGCGTTTGAAGGAAAAGGGCGGCCTCTCGATCATCATGATCATGCACAACTATGCGCAGACGCTGGACATCGCGGATCGCATCATGTTGATGCAGCGCGGCCGCGTGACTTACGAGCAGCGCAGCGCGAACACATCGGTCGCGGAACTGATGGACATCGTGAGACGGGAATATCGGGCGATGCGCGCGACGACCGCTCAATAGCCGTTTCGAGCTGCGCGTCATGGATTACCGCAACCCCAAGCAACGCAAGAGCATGCACGGACGCATCGTGCAGGAGCTCGGCATGCAGATCGTCAGCGGGCGCATTGCGCCGGGCGAGCGTCTGCCCGCCGAGCCCACGCTCTGCGAAAGCTACGGCGTGAGCCGTCCCGTGCTGCGCGAAGCGACGCGCGTGCTCGTCGCGAAGGGGCTCGTCGTATCGAAGCCGCGCGTGGGCAGCGTCGTGCGCGCGCGCGACGAATGGCACATGCTCGACCCGGACGTGCTCGTCTGGACCATCAGCCATCTTCCCGAAGGCGAGTTCTTCCGCTCGCTGATGACAGTCCGCCAGATCATCGAACCGGCCGCCGCCGCGCTCGCGGCCATCTCCGCGACGGATGACGACATCGCGCGCATCGGCGCTGCGTATGAGCGCATGGAAGGTGCGCAGACCGCCGCCGATCTGCTCGTTCCGGACCTCGAGTTTCATCGCTCGATCATGGCGGCGACGCACAACGACATGCTCGCGTATATCGGCAACATGCTGTCGCTCGCGCTCAGCGAGTCGATCAAGCTCACGAGCCGCCACCCGAATACGCACGCGCTGTCACTACCGCGTCACAAGGCGATCTTCACCGCGATCGCGAACCGCGATGCGCTCGCGGCGCGTCAGGCGAGCGTCGTGCAGCTCGACAACGCACGCGCCGACGCCACGTCCATCCTCGGCGGCGCGGCGCTCGAACCGGACCGTCCCCTCTCCGGGTAAGTTTTCCCGATCTTTCGCGTCGTAACGTTTGCATCGGACGAAATTCATTCAAGTCCCGTTCATCCCTGCCGTAAACCCTATTGAGACCGGCTTCGACGCGGTCTCCTCTTCGCCCCACGTGTCCGGCAGCGCCCTCTTCCGGACGGCTCACCGGGGTTAATCGACAAGCATTCCACCGTTCCTGCGTCCGACGCGGGACGAAGGTCCGTTACCGGTCCGTCCGCGTTCGTCCGGACGACTCGCGCAACGTACGCCTACTTCGTGGAGATGGATGTCAGCCACTTAGTAATCCGTATTGAAATGACGAACTTCGCTCCGGCCTTCCGCTTCATCCGATTCAAGTCTATTGCGCTCGTTGCAGCGGTGAGCGTGTTGGTCGCCGCATGCGGCGGCGGCGGTGGCGGCAGCAGCGACAACGCATCATCGAGTAGCGCCGCGCAGAGCGGCAGCGCGTCGGCTTCTTCCGCGAGCGTGACGGGATCGGATACATCGCCATCGGGCACGGGGACGACCAAGCTCACGACGAGCCCGCCCGCCACCGCGAGCGACACCTCCGACGACACCGCGTCGAGCGGCACATCTTCGCCCACGGCCAGCGCGCCCGCTCCCGCGTCGAGCACGGATAGCACGAGCACCGATAACGCGAGCACCGGCAACACAGGCACCACGACGCCGACGCCGACGCCGTCCGCGCGACTCTTCTACGGCGTGAACGGTCACAACAATGAAGGCGGCGCCTACGATATCTCCAGCCCCGCGCTGCAGCTTTCGCAATTGCAGGATCTCGGCGCGAAGCTGTATCGCAACGAGGTCTATAGCCAGGGCACCGCGAACAAGCTCGCGGGCATCGCCGACATCATGGCGGCAGGCGGCGTGACCGTGTACCCGGTGATCCTGATGGATATCGCCACGTTCATCAACGAAACCGACGGCTACAACGCCGGTTTCGCGCTCGGCCAACAGACGGCGAGTTCGCGCCGCTATGCGTACTACGAGGTCACGAACGAGATGGAATCGGCGCTGCTGCTCGGCAATGTCGATGGCGTGCTTCCGTCGCAATACGATGCCGTCAAGTTCAGGATCCTGCGCGGCGTCATTCGCGGGATGATCGCGGGCATCAAGTCGGTCGATACGTCGGGGAAGATCATTCTGGGCGGCGGCACCTGGCTGCACTACGGCTTCGCGCAAATGCTCGCGGCCGGCACGGAGCCGGATGGCAGCACGGGGCATGAGGTCGTGAATTGGGACATCACCGCGTGGCACTGGTATTCGGACATGAACGACATCACCAACGCGTGCGGCGGCACGGGCTGTCACAACGTGCTCGCGGCGCTTCAGGCGCTCGGCAAGCCGATCTGGATCAACGAGGCCGGCGTGCGCCCGAATTTCGGCACCGATCAGCAGATCGCGGCATATCTCGTCGGCAACAAGATGTTGGCGCAGTTCGTCGCGCTCGCATCGACCTACGGCATCGAATCGGTTCAGACGTACCAACTCTATGACGATCCGGCGGGTCTTCCGGGCGGCGGCGCATACGGCTTGCTCGAGAACGACGGCCACACGCAGAAGGACGCCTATGCCGCGTACAAGAACTTCGTCGCGGCGCATCCTATGTGATGCTTTCGCCTTCGATCAGCACGCGGCCATTGTCGATGCGGATGGGTATGTGCCTGAGGCTCGCGCCAAGGCATGGACCATCGACGCACACGCCGTCTTCGAAGCGAAACATCGCGCTGTGATGCGCGCACATCAGCAGCGCGCCTTCATAGGTCCAGAACGCGTCGGGCTCGTAGTTGAGCGGTATCGAGAAATGCGGGCAAACGTTGCGATACGCCCACGCATCGCCGCCGCGTCGCAGAACGAGAACCGATGGCGCGGCTTCGAAGCCGCCGCCATCGGGAATGTCGTCGAGCGCGCAAAGAACGTTCACGCGGGCTCCTTCACGAGCAGCGTGAAATCGCGCGCCACCTCGTAACCGCCCTCCTTCGCCACATACTCGATGACGAGCGAGCGCTTCACGCCGAACACTGCATCGGAGTTCACATACGGATCGTCGGACGAGTAGAGCGCGGTTGTCAGCGGCTCGTAGCCGGGTGCGTCGATACGAAAATGGATGTGCGCGGGACGCATCGGATGACGTCCCGTAGCGACGAGCATCTGGCCGACGGGACCATCGGTCGGAATCGGATAGCTCGTCGGCTTGATCGAATGGAACGCGTACGCGCCGTCGGCATTCGTGCGAAAGCGCCCGCGCAGATTGCCTTCCGGCTGATCCGGGTCTTGCCCTTCGTACATGCCGTTCGGCGCGGTTTGCCAGACTTCGATCAGCGCATCGGCGACGGGCTTGCCGTTCACGTCGCCGACCGTGCCATGAAAGAACACCGGCTCGCCATCGCTTTGCGCGATGTTCGCGCCGAACGCCGATTCCTTCACGCCATCGCGATAGAACGGGCCGAGCAGACTGCTCTCGGTCGCGGCTTCATCGTGATGCTGATTGATGTCGTCGAGCACGATGGAAAGCCCCAGCGTATCCGACAGCAGAATGAACTCCTGCCGGATGCCGTCGCACTTCTTGCCCGTCGCCGTGAGGAACTCGATGCCGCGTCGCCATTCGTCGTGCGTGAGGTTCACTTCGCGCGCGAACGCATGCAGATGACGCACCAGCGCGACGACGATCTCCTTCGTGCGCGCATCGGCGCATTGGCCGAAGGCGTCGGCGACGGATTGCGTGAGGTGTTCGTTCATGGTCGTCGTCCTTCGTAGGCCGCTTCGATCAGCGCACGCAGCGGCGCGCGTTCGACCGGACGCGGATTCCAGTACGGGCTTTTCAACGCGATATCGACGGCGATGTCGATATCGCTCTCCTTCATGCCGATGTCCTTGAGCGCGGTCGGCGCGCCGTTCGTTCGTGCGAGTTCGAATGTGCCTTGCGCGGCATCGTCGGCGTCCAATGCGCGAGCGATGCGCTTCATCGCGCCGGGCGCGGCATCGCGGTTATAGGCGAGCGCGTGCGGCAGCACGATGGTATGCGTTTCCGCGTGCGGCAGATTGAACGTACCGCCGAGCGTATGACACAGCTTGTGATGCAACGACATGCCTACGCTTCCGAGCACCGCGCCGCACAGCCAAGCGCCGTAGAGACAATCGCTGCGCGCATTCATATCCTCAGGATTCCGGACGACCTTGCCGATGCCTTGCGCGAGCGCGCGAATGCCTTCTTCGGCCATCAGGCTCACGATGGGATTCGCGTCCTGCGCGTACAGTCCTTCGGCAGCGTGCGCGATCGCGTTGATGCCGCTCGTCACTGAAAGCGACGCAGGCAGCGAGACCGTGAGTTGCGGATCGTAGATCACGGTTTTCGGCAGCACGCGCATGTCGCGGCCGGTCCTCTTCGAGCCGGCTTCGGTGAGGCCGTAGATCGGCGTCATTTCCGAGCCTGCGTAAGTGGTCGGCACGGCGAGTATCGGCAATGACGATGTCAACGCGATCGCCTTGCCGAGACCGGTCGTCGAGCCGCCGCCGATGGCGATCGCGCAATCCGCGCCGATGCGCTCCGCATACTCCCGCGCCGCGCGCGCCGTTTCGACGGGAACGTGCATCACCGCTTCGGCGAACACGCCCGCCGCGCGATGTCCGATGCGTTCGGCGAGCGCTTCGGCCTGATCGCGTTGCGGAGGCGTCGAGAGAATGAGCGCGCGCCTTGCGCCCAGACGTTCGATCTCGCGTTCGACGTGTTCGATGCTTCCCGCACCGAACACGACGCGCGACGGCATGCCCTGATAAACGAACGATTGCATGATTTCGGGTGCGCTCAACGTGGATAGTAAGGCGGAATATTGGCGTCGACATTCACCCACACCGACTTTGCCTGAGTATATTCGCGCATCACTTCGAAGCCCATCTCGCGTCCGTATCCGCTCGCGCCGACGCCGCCGAAAGGCGATCCCGGACTCACGCGCTTGTAGCAGTTGATCCACACCATGCCGCTCTTCAGTTGCCGCGCGAAGAGATGCGCGCGTTGCAGATCGCGCGTCCAGAGTCCCGCGCCCAGGCCGTATTCGGTGCCGTTGGCAATCGCCAGTCCTTCTTCATCCGATTTGAACGTGCTGACGGTGACGAACGGGCCGAACACTTCCTCCTGCGCGACGCGATCGGTCGGCTTCGCCTGCACGATGGTCGGTTCGACATAGCAGCCTTTCGCGAGCCCCGCGGCGTCCGGCGACTTGCCGCCCGCGAGCACGCGACCGCCCTGCTCCCGCGCGACATCGACATACGAAAGCACGCGATCGCGATGCATCTGCGATGTGAGCGGACCCATTTCCGTAGACGGATCGAGCGGATCGCCGATGCGGATCGAGCGCGCGAGCGACGTGAAGCGTTCGAGCAAGTCATCGGCGATGGATTCGTGCACGATCAGCCGCGACGCCGCAATGCACGCCTGCCCTTGATTATGAAAGATGCCGAACGCGGAACCTTGCACGACAGCATCGAGATTCGCGTCGCCGAACACGACGTTCGCCCCTTTGCCGCCGAGTTCGAGCTGCACTTTCTTCAGATTGCCGCTCGATGCCTGCACGATCTTGCGGCCCACCGCCGTCGATCCGGTGAACGCCACCTTGCCGATCTCGGGATGCTCCGCGATGTATTGACCCGCGACGTGACCGAGACCCGGCAGCACGTTCACGACGCCCGCCGGAAAGCCGACCTCGGCCATCAACTGCGCGATCGCGAGGCTCGACAAGGGCGTGAGTTCGGCGGGCTTCATCACGACGCAATTGCCCGCCGCGAGCGCGGGCGCCATCTTCCAGCTCGTGAACATCAGCGGAAAATTCCACGGCACCACTTGTCCGACGATGCCGACCGGTTCGCGCGTCAGATAGTTGAGAAAGCCGGCTTCGACAGGAATCACCGAGCCTTCGAACTTGTCGGCCATGCCGCCGAAATAACGAAACGTCGCGGCCGTGCGCGGCACGTCGAGATTGCGCGTATCGCGAATCGGATGGCCGGTGTCCATCGATTCGAGGCGCGCGAGTTCATCGGCGTTCGCTTCGATCGCGTCGGCGAGTTTCAGGAGCAGGCGTCCGCGATCCGCCGCCGCCATCGCGCTCCACGCCGGGAATGCCTTTTTTGCGGCTTGAACCGCGCGATCGACATCCTCGCGGCCGGCCATCGAGACTTGCGCGATCTCGCTGTTGTCGTGCGGATTCAGTGTCGCGAGCGTTTCGCCGGACAGGGCGGCCACGAAGCGGCCGTCGATGAAGAGTTGCGTTTGCATGTCTTGCTCGTGTCGAAGATTGAAGACGAAGCGTTCCCCGCGACGCCTTTTTCAAGGCATCGTTCTTGTCGAAGGGAAACCGTAGGCGGCTTAGAACGCGACCGGATACGGCGGCAGTTCGCCGCTTTCGTAGCGCCTCGGCAGATCGGGCGTCGCGTTCTCCCAGACGAGAAGCATCGAGCGTTTCTGCGAATAACCCTTGTGGCGGATGTCGGCGGGCATCGCGGCGATATCGCCGGCGTTCATCGTGATGCGCGCGCGCGGCTCGCCGGTGTCCTTGTCGGCCACATCCCAGATGATCTGATCCGACAGTTGCAGGAACCACTCGACGCGATCGTTGCCGTGAAAAACCGGCAGCACGAATTCCTCGGTCGTCGGGCAAAAGAGGCTTTGCTTGCACACGGACGTGACCGATGGATTCCACGTCACGTCCGAACGCGACAGATACTTGAAGAGGCTGAACGCGTGCAATTGCCCTTCGAATTCAGGCTCCGCATGAATCTCCGGCTCGTCTTGCGATACATCCGCGAACTGGCGATTCACCGGGAAGTCGTCGCGCAACGGCGAATCGCCTTCGAGGCCCGGCATGCGCTTCGTCGCGATGCGCGTGCGGTCGATCGCCGCGATGTTGTCGCCGTGCTTGGCGCCGAATGCCGAGCCGGTTTCCTCGGGAGCCGCGAACGGATCGAAGCCTTCGTTCACCCAGTCCTTCAGGATTGCCTTGAACGTCGCCATGATGATCGGCGTTTCGAATTGCTGCGTGTAATCGACGCCCGCTTCGCGGAAGCTCGCGTTGTACGCGCCGGCATACAAGTCGACCTTGCCGTAGTGATTGCGCGTGCCGATCACTTCATCGAAATTGACCCAGCCGTAGAAGAAACCCCACGCGACGTCGCGCATCATCGCGCGCAGGAAGTCGTCGGCGTGCATCTGATGCGAGCGCGTCTGTCCTTCTGCCGGCCACTTCACGGTGACGAAATACGCGTCGCGGCTGAACTCGAAATCGCCGAGCTTGAACGTGCGATAGCCGGTGGACGCATCGGGGTCGGTGGCGACGACGCTTTGCAGAAAAATGGCTTGATCCATGATGTTTTTGCTCCGAAAGATGAGAGTTCGCGGCGGCGTTACTGGATGCAGATGTCGGCCCATTTCTCGACCGATTCCGCGCCGGCAATCGTCTGCACGAGCAGCACGCCGGTCTTTCTCGCTTCGAAGCGATACGCCGCGCCCGCAGGCAGCAGCGCCTGATGTCCGCGACGCAAGCGCACGAAGCCCATCTTCTGGCCGGAGGGTTCGCCTTCGAGTTTCACCGAGCCTTCGATATCGGCGCTTACGAGCGCGCCATCTGAAGGCTTGATGAAGTGCACGTCGATCTCGCCATCGAGCGCGACGACGAATTCATCGTGCGATGCCGTGAACCACGCCGACACGCCTTCCGCGCGCAGCGTTTCGATCACGTACTTGAGGTTCTTGCCGACGACCACTTTTTCGTACGGCGCGGATTGGCTCGCCACGTCGAACACGTTGGACATCACGTAATGCGATGCCTGTCCCTTGATGATTTCGATATTGCCTTTGCGATAGTTATCGAGGCTGCCGAGTCGGGTCTGTTGCATGTCTGTCTCCATGTCCGCGGTCACGTTCGCGGTGTCGCGCTGGAATCAAGATTAGGGCGGCGAGCGCTGCGAGGCAATGAATCGAGGTTCGCGTTTGCCGAACGATGCGTGCTCGATCGCAGCCCTAGGGAAAGTACTTACTTTTGCGCGTTTTTATCCGCGAGCCACGGATAGCGCTGCGTGTCCGCGCTTTCGTAATCCGGGTCGAGATAGATGAAGCAGCGCTGGATCTTGAAGTCGCGGATCTCGAAGACATCGATCCAGCGGCCCGCGTGCGTGACGCCCGCGCGCCAGTCGACGCCGCTTTGCGTCGTGCCGTAACTCGTGCCTTCGATGACCACCGTATCGCCCTGCTGGATCACGTTCAGATACGCGAGATCGTGCTTGAACTTCGCGACGATCGAGCCGAGGTCCGCGAAGAGTTGTTCAAAGGCCGCGCGGCCTGTCGCGATGCCCCATTTGGGGAAATAGACTTCGGCGTGATCGTCGAAGAGATCGAAGAATGCTGCGCCGCGATCGAGCCTGCGCAGATATTCGAGCGCGATGGTCTTGCGCTGTTCGTCGCTCATGGTGATGGGGTTCATGCTTTAGTCTCCTGATGTCGGATTCAATGCAGCGTGCGCAGATACGCGATGATTTTTTGCCGCCGTGCTTCGTCGCCTTCGAAATAGGTCATCGCGTTGCCGGGCGCGACGGCTTGCGTGTCGGTGAGCCACGCGTCGAGCAGCTTGTCGTCCCAGACCTTGCCCGACGCGGCCGCCTTCATGCCCGCCGAATACTTGAATCCGGGCTCCGATGCCATCGGCTTGCCGACGATGCCGAAGAGATTCGGCCCTTGTCCGTTGGGTTCGCCCTTGCCGAAGGTGTGGCACACGGCGCAGTTGTTCGTCGTGAGTTTCTTGCCGATCGCGACGCTGTCCTGCTGCGCATGTGCCGCAGAACTGGCGAGCGCGAATATCGCAATTAAGTTAGCCATCCGAATCATGATTGACCTCCATTGGCTGATTGCGCCGCGCGATACGCGAACGCGATGATCGGTCCGAGCGTGCCGCCGCCCGCCCAGTAAGCACGCGCGGACGCCGACGCCACGCAATTGCCCACGCCGTACAAACCCTTGATCGGCTCGCCGCGCGTATCGAGCACTTGCCCATGCGAATTGGTCTTCGGACCGCCTTTGGTATCGAGATTGCCTGCGACGATGAGCGCCGCGTAATACGGTCCTTTGGCCGAGAGCGGATACATCGTCTCGTTCTTCTGATCGGCTTTCTTCGATACGGGTCCGTTGAAAAGCTTCTCGACGATGCGCTCGCCGCGATGGAAGTCCTGATCCACGCCCGTCTTCGCGAAGCCGTTGAAACGCTTGATCGTCGCGTCGAGACTGCGCACGAAGTCGTCGCTCAACGTGGCGCTACCGAGCGCGCTCTGGTACTTCGCCATGCGTTCGCGAATCGCGCCCGCCAGTTCCGCAAGCGTGTTGCCGCGCAGTACGTGCCGGTCGTTCGATCCCTTGGGAACGATGAGGCTGCCGTAGTCATCGCTTGCGCAATGCTCCTGCGCCTGCTGATCCCAGATGGAAACGAGCGTGAGATTCGGATACTCGCCCTTCGCGCCGTCCCATTCGGAGAACGCCGCACAGACCTCGTTGTATGCGAGCTTCTCGTTCACGACGCGCTTGCCGTACTTGTTCACGTAGAGCATCGAATCGCCCGTGGGCGTGAAGATGCCGGACAGCGAGCCATCCTTCGCGATGGCCTTGTCGAGCGAGATCGGCGCCATCCACGAGTAGTTCATGTTGCGCAACTGCACGTCGAGCGCGCTGGAAATCCGCACGAAATCGCCTTCGTTGGTTGGCGCTGCACAACCGCCATACACCGCGCCGTGCAGGAAGTTCTTGCGCAACTCGGGATCGTGCGTGAAGCCGCCGGTCGCGAAGATCACCGCCTTCTTTGCGCGCACGCGAAAGAGCGTGCCCTCTTCCGTCAGCGATTCGACGCCGATCACCGCGCCCGTTTCATCGACGAGCACTTTCTGCACGCGATAACCCGTCTTGATGTCGATGCCGTCTCGGCGTGCTGCCGCGCTCATCGTGCGGATCGCGACGCGGCCGCCGTCCGACATGCTCGGCAAGCCGTCTTTAGGAAACAGCACGCGGCCGCGCGGCGCCTTGTCTTCGGGCAACTCGGCCCAGTAATCCGGCACCGCGCCTTCATGCCGATACGGCAGCGCGCCCTTGCTCGCGAGCAACTCCGCCGCCGGCGATGCGCTGTCGTAGATCGCCTCGCACATCTCGTACTCCCAGTCGGACAGACCGAGCTTCGGCAACGACGGATCGTATTGCTCGGGCCGCGACAGACGCGCGACATAGCGCATGTAATCAGGCTTCGGATCGGCGATGCCCGCGCGGCGCATCGGCTGGTTGTTCGGCACCCAGTACCAGAACGCGGCCTTCGCGGCCGTGCCGCCGACGCTGCCTGCCTTCTCGAGAATCACCACGCGGTTTCCCAGCCAGCGCGAGAACAGCGCGCACGGCAATCCGCCGCCACCGCCGCCGCACACGACCACGTCATACTCCGCGTCGAACTTGACATCGCTCGCCGCGCGCGCCGTGAGCGATACCGCGCCGAACGCGGCCGCCGCCGTTCCTGCGCCAGCGGCCTTGATGAAGCTGCGTCGCGATGCGGCAGAAAGCTTGTTCGTCTCACTCATGTTTGTCTCCATCGTTTGAATGTGCTCACCAGTAGTGCCACGCCTGCACGAGAATTCCGTTGGTGAGCGTGGTGTTGCGGCCCGAAACCGAGTGTTGGTATTGGATCGAAAGCTGGTCGTACATCTTCTGGTGCAGGAACGGCAGGCTATTCGGCTTGAACTGGAACAGCACGCCCAGTCCCACGGTCGTTTCGCGGCTCGCGCTGTTGGAAAGCGGCATCCCCGCCGTCTGATTGAAGGTGCCCCCGCTCGTCTGATAGTCGAGGCCGACGAAAGGAATCGCGAAGGGGTTGTCGGGCGGCGAGATGCTGTAGCCGACACGCAAATTCAGATGGAACGTGTTGCCCGGGCTCAGATCGTCCTGACCCGAGCGCAGCGTGCGTCCGCGCAGAATGCCGCCGAGCAGGAGGTCTACGTTCAGGTGTCCGTACCAGTCGTCATAGAAGACTGACGGCCAGAACGACCACGTATTCGTCGATACCGCGTTCTGCCCGACGGGCACTTGTACATAGGTCTGAAAGCCGAGCGTCGTCGCGGGCGCGGGGTTGTACCAGACGAGCCCGCCGACGAGCGGATCGCCAATGCCGCTTGCCGAGAATTGCGAGCCCTGCGTGCGGATCGCGGGCACCGTGATGCTCGCGTTGAAGCCGACATGCGGCAGCGACGGCACTTTCCAGTAGTGGATCAACGTCGATAGCCCGACGAAGGTGTTCGTGCCCGGACCCGCGACCTGATTGCCGTGTGAATCGAATGCGCGGCTGTCGTGATTCCATTCGAGGTTCTGGCCGAAGGAATCATAAGTGCCTTCGAAGTCGCTGCTGAACTGCCACGTTTGCGGACGGTCCGTCGCGAAGGGAATGCCCGACGCGTGGGCCATCGTGCAGGTTGCGCCAAGCATGGCGAGCGCGCATGCGTGACGTCGTCGTATCTTTGATTTCGGGTGCCGCATTTGCATCGTCGTCTCCGGTCGTTCGTGTCGTATGAGCGAACGTTACGAAGGCGCGGCGTATCGGTCTTTCAGGTTTCGGAAATTACAGATTCCGGCGGATGCGGGTTTACACCACGCACAAAGCACGCACGCGGCGTTCGCAAACGGCGACCCATCGCGCGTGCAAGAGCTCTGCGCTCGCATCTATACTCGCGTGGACAGCGGCATCGAAAGCCGCGAGAAAAGGAGACGTAACGATGAGCGCCATTGCAGCGCCCGCTCGCATCGACCGCTTCAGCAAGCTCGCGGGCGTTCCGGGACTCGAATACTGCATCTCGGGCCCGCGACCTTATTCGCTGGAATTGAGCAATTCGTCAGACATGATCTGCCTGCTGCTCGGCACGATCGTCTCCGATACGCGTTACGACGACGGCCCCGCCGCGCCCTTCACGTTTCGCGCGGAAACGGCCGCGTATCATCCGCGCGGCGGCAGCATGCGTATCGACGCGCACGATGTGCGGCATGGCTTCATCGCGTTTCGATATGCCGATGCGTTCGTGGACCGCATCGCCGATCGCAACGCGGAACCGTTGCGTCGCGCGGGCAGCCGCAGCAATCTCGACGCCGATCCGATCCGTCATCTCGTGCGCTATGCGCGTCAGAAAGCGCATGACGGATCGGGCAAGATCGATCCGTGGGAACTGCAGTGCGTCGCTACGCTCGCGTGGATCGAAACGACGCGTCATCTCGAACGCGCCGCGCGCGAACGTAAATCGGCGCTGACGGACGCTACATTCGCAACGCTCGCAGCTTATGTCGCCGACAACATCGATCAGAACCTGTCCTGCGCGGATATCGCCGCCGAGCTCGATCTGCCCGTGCGCGCGGTCTTCGATGGCGTGAAGGCGCGTACCGGTTATTCGCTCTATCGCTATGTGCTGGAGAAGCGCATCGGCGCCGCTGCGCGCATGTTGCGCGCGGACGATGCGCCGCTTGTCGATATCGCCGCCGCGTGCGGATTTTCGTCGCAGCAACACATGACGGCGCTCTTTTCGAAACGGCTCGGAACCACGCCACTGCGCTATAGAAAAGCCGCGGGATAAGCCAGGAGGAAGCATGGACCTCTTCATGTCGATGGAGGCCTTCGTTCGCGCAGCCGAAGCGCAGAGTTTCGCGAGCGCGGCGCGGCAGCTCGGCGTGGCGAAATCGGTTGTCACGTCGCGTGTGAAGCAACTCGAGGAGCACTTCGGCGTCGCGCTGTTTCATCGCTCGACGCGTGCCGTGCGGCTTTCGGAAGTCGGCGAATCCTACTATCAGGATTGCCTGCTGCTCGTGTCGAAAGTGAACGAGCTGTCGGGACGCGCGATTCCCGAAACGCAATCGCTCTGTGGCACGCTCAACGTTCATGTCTTGCCCGGCTTCGCGCTCGGACACTTTTCGCAGGCGCTGATCGCGTTTCGCGAGGCGCATCCGCGCATCGAGTTCGTCGTGACGGTGAACGATCGCGTGATCGATCCCGTGCAGGAAGGCTTCGATCTCGCTCTGCAGATTTATCCGCCCGCGTCGAACCTGCTCGTCGAGCGCAAGCTCTTTCCGGTGCGCGGCGTATTGTGCGCGACGCCCGCGTATCTCAAGGAAGAGCCTGCGATCGAGACGCCGCTCGATTTGCTGCGTCACGATTTCGCGCGTTACGCGCACTATCCGTGGGGCGACAACTGGCCGCTCATGAAGGGCAACGAGTGCTATGAGATCGCGCTCAACGCGGTGCTTAAAACCAATAGCGTGCATCTGCTGCTCGAGTTCGCGCGCGCGGGCGCGGGCGTCGTCTATCTGCCGACGATGGTCGCCGCGAGCGATCTGCTCGAACGCCGTCTCGTGCGCGTGCTGCCCGATTACGCTGCGCCGCCGTTGTGGCTGTCCGCGGTGTATCCGACTTCGCATCGTTCGACGACCAAGGTGAAAGCGTTCGTCGACTTCCTGCGCGAGCGCTATCTGAGCGAGCCGCAATGGGACAAGGCACTCGGCATTTCGCCGCCCGATGACGAAGAGCGCAACGTCGACGAAGAACTCGGCGACGTGTGATCGCAACTAGAGCACGTAGAGCCACGCGAGCAAGGTGACGATCGAAAAGAGCGTGGTCATCGAGATGACCGCGCCGACCACGCCCTTCTCGACGTCGTATTCCGAAGCAAGCACGTATGTGCTTTTCGCGGTCGGAACGGCGGCGCACACGACCGCGGCGATGGTCGCGTCGTGACCAAGTCTTGTCGCGAGGCACAGCGCGTACACGACGAGCGGCACGACCGCGAGCTTGAGCGCGGTCAACAGCGCGTAGAGATTGACGCGTCCGCGCAACTCGTCGAGCGTGAGATCGAGACCGATCGCGAAGAGCGCGCATGGCGTCAGTGCTTCGCCGAGTATCGTGAGAAACGATGCGACAGGAACCGGCAGCGTCAATCCGACGACGGACCACAGCAGTCCGCAAATCGTCGCGAGAATGACGGGATTGGTCGCGATCTGCCGAACGAGCGCGGTGACATCGATCTTGCGCGATGCATCCATCCGGCCGATCTCGACCAGCACGACAAGCACAGGAAACATGATCGCGCCGACGAACACCGTCGCGACCGCCGCCGCGAGCACGCCGGGCTTGCCGTAGAGCGTCTTCAGTATCGGCAGTGCGACGAAGCCGGTGTTGGTCATCGCGACGGCAGCGGCGAGCATCGCAGCGGATGCGAGACTCGCGCCGCGCACGATGCGCGCGACGAGCAACACGGCGGCGAAGCAGATCATCGAGCCGCCGCCGAACGCCGCGAGAAAGCGCCATTCGAGCAGCGAGCGAAGCGACTCGTCGGCGATGGTCAGAAAGACCAGCGCGGGCATCGCGACGTAATATGCGAAGCGCATCAGGGAAGGCGCGAGCGCATGCGGCATGTAGCCCGACACGCGCGCCACCCATCCGGTGAGAATGATGGCAAAGATCGGAAGGATCATGCCGGCAAGATGCATGGCGGACTCCGATATCGATGCAGCGCCCGGCGCGAGCGCTCGCTGCTGAAATGGGCATCATTATCGGAGAAAAACGTCGCGCGACGTGCGATCTTGCGCAGCCGCGCGACGCTCGTCCGCTAGCGTGCGGCCAGCAACGCTCTCGCTTCCTCGCTCGACAGCACGCCTCGCTCCTCGCGATTCGCGGCGCTCGCCGCGTAGACATCCTTGCGTGCGTGCGTGATGCCGAGCGGCGCGAAGCCGTTGGCCGGATTGAACGCGAGCCGTTCGATACGCGCTTCGTCGTCGACGGATGGCGGTGCATCGATTTCGAGTTCGCCGATGGTCACTACGTCCGACTTCCACGCGATGGATGCATCGTTGACGGGCGTCGTTTGTTCATCGACGAAGAATTGCACGCCGAGTTGCCACTTGACCGGACCTTGCTCCAGACGATTGCAGATATCGGCGCGCAGATAGTTGTCGCCATGACGCTCGGCGTTCGTCCCCGAGGACGTCGACGGATGCGGATGCAGCGAATACTTGATCGCCGCCTGCCCCAGTTGCACGACCGATCCCCAGTAATGCTCCGTCGCCAGGCTGTCGACGTGATGCACTCTGGTTTCCTTGAAAAGGATCGCCAGAATGCGCGCGCCCTCGACGGGCCCGAGTCTTGCCATCATCATCTCGCGCAAGCCCTGCGCGATCCCGCTCACCGTGCCTTCCGCAAGCAACGCGACGATGATATCGGCGACCGCCATGAACTGAGCGGCGTCGCGCGCATGTGAGCGACCGCCTTCGTTGGTCATCAGCAGATCGGTTTCGGCGCCCTCTTCCGTGAAGAACTTGAGCGCGATGCCGCGAACGTCCGGCGACGTGTCCGGCTGCGGACACGGCTGTCCGTTGGAGATGCGGCATGCGGCGCGATACGTCGCCGGGTGCTTCGCGAAGGGGCCGAATCGCGCGGCATCCGGAATATCATCAGCTATCCGAAGCAGTCCGAAAGCGCCGAGCAATGACTTCTGATGTTGCGCTCGATCGACCTGTCCGTTCAGCCCCGTGTGTTTGCTCGCGGCCAGCTTCGTCTGCTGCGCGCCGATCGCCGTGACGAGCATCGCGAGCGTGGCGGCGTCATCGAGCTTGTCGGTCCAGCCGGCGCCGTCGCCGGCGGATTGAGGGGAGTTCACGATCAACCTCCGTTCGCGCCTGGAGTGATAGCGCGCTGTTTAAGTGTAGGTGCGTCAGCTGACTCGTCTGACTCACGCGCCGGCACCGCGCCTGCCGCAATGCTGCCGTCGGCGCGCGCCGCGAAGTAGCGATAGATCGCGTCGATGTGATTCTCGATCAGCGCGTTGCCGCGATAGGCCGGCATACCCAACGGCGGATTGCCGTCGAGAATCGCGGCGATGAAGCGCTCGCGGCTCTGCGTGCGCGCAAAGCCGACGATCGACGGCGCGGCGAGTCCTTCAAGATCCTTGCCATGGCAGCGCGCGCAGTCGGCGACGCGCACGGCCCGCCATGCATCGATCAGCGAGTTGTCGGCTGCGGCCGCTGCGTGAGCATGGGCGACCAGCCAAACGCCGACGATGCCGGCAAGCGCTGCGCGAATCAATGATTGCGTCCTGAGATTCGGCCGACGTACTTCCATCCCTGATCGCGTATCCATACGTAAGTGAAGCCCGTTGGACCGTCGATGAACACGGTCATCGGCCGCTCGCCCGCCGACGCTTCCTTTTGCGGTTCCGTCGACGCCTGCGTGATGCGCGCTTCCGTCGGCTTCAGGTTCGCATCGCGATCGTCGAGGCGCCAGCCGTCGTCATCGGCGTAAATGAGGCGTGACGTTCCGCCCGTTGGCGTCTGAACCGTGAACGCGAGCGGATCGGCGTCGGTCGCGGCAGTCGCGGCGAAGGTGCTGGCGCACGTGAGCATCGTGATCGCGAGGAACGTCGCACGCTTTGTCTGATGGGATCTCATTTCGGATACCTCCTTACGGGCCGCGCGGTCGCGGCTGTCCAGATGGGCTTATGCATAGAGAACGAACGTGGCCTCGACGAATGTGAAGCCCGGAGATCCGCGTGGCTGACTATTTGATTTCGCTGCGGACAAGAGTCTGTCGTGTGGAAGCATCGCCACGCGGGGCCGATCAGCGGCCGTCTTTTGATGGGCTCAACTATCGACCGAACGATCGTCTGGAAAAACCATGCATCGGGAGGGATTCAGCCCCGCCATTGGGGGACTGCGAAATGGAACGAGGATCGAATTCGTCGAAGGCGTCCCCGCCGCCTTCGCACATTGCTACTGGCCGCTATAGATGTTGCAGCTCAGGCCCGGCGTGCAGAGTTGCATCGTGCTGCCCGTCCAGGCATCGCGCGATGCGCTGCCGGACTTGCTCGTCGACATCGCTCCGCCATAGCTGGAATCGTTCGTTGCCGTGCTGCCGTCTTGCGCATTCTGCTGCGCGGTGCTGCCTTGGGCCGGCGCCATCTGCATGTTCTGCGTTTGCGCGACGGCGCTCATCGCGAAGACGCTTGCGGCCGATGCGGCCAATAGAAGAGTTGCTCTCATCGCCATCACCTTCTTGAGTCAAGAAACCGATTGAGGACTGCAAGCCTGCGACGAACTCGCGGGCACGCATGCTGGGACCCGGTTTCGAGCGCGAAACGCCGCGCCTTCCGGGCTTCTGATCGAACTTGAGGATGGGGCTTGTAAGCCCCGAAAGCGCGTGGCGGGTAGCACGCACTCCTACCCTATACCGCGGATCGGAAAAGTAAATTCCCGATCCGCGGTTTCCTTGGCCGGCGCGCATGGCAGCATCTGCGCGAACGCGCTTGCTTAAGCAGATTGCGATATCGCGGCATGCATCGAGCTTTCAATCGCGTGGCGTTTCGAAGACGATGCACGGTTTTGCTATATTGGATTTCCCGCCCGGGATTTTCGACGATGCGTGTCGGCCGACCTGTCAAACCTCTGCCTCATCCGAATTGCGGTTACTGCGGCGCGCCCGCGACCCTGACGCGCGCGGGCGACGAGGCCTATCCGTATCGCGAAGACCACGGCCCGCTCTGGTTGTGCGCCGATTGTCAGGCGTGGATCGGCATCTTTCCACGCAGCACGCGTAACGTCCCGCTCGGCCGTCTCGCCGATGCCCGCTTGCGCGATCTCAAAGTGAAACTGCACGCCGTTCTCGAACCGCTCGTGCAGGCGAAGGTCCGGCGCGACGGCTGCAATGTTTTCGAGGCGCGCTCCAAGGGCATGAAGTGGCTCGCGCAGGCGATCGGCGTCGAGCCGGAGAAATGCAGCATCCACACGCTGGACGCCGATCAATGCGAGCGCGCGATCGCCGTCGTCGAACATTTTGAACAGGAACGCGCCCGGCACCCTTCAGATTCGACGATCGATGAACGTTAACCTGAAAAGGTCAACGTTCATCGGTCCTCGCATGTCACGCACTATTCCTTTTCAGCGCTCGCCGCAAGCGACGCGCGCGCGGCTCAGCAAAGCGCAGCTGCTTCCCATCCCGCGCGCAGTGGCGGACGAGCTTGCACTCGTGGCGCATATGTCGCTGACGGCGTTGCGCTCGGGTTCGTCGGACGTCGCGCCGGCGCAGCATGTCACCGAGGCGATCTATCTCGCCAAGTTCCTCGCCGAAGCGGGACACGGCGATTTCTCGCACGAAGAACTGCTGCTCGCGGATCAGTCGATGGCCGCCGTCTTCGACATTGGACGCACGTCCGGTTCGTGGATCCTCGCGCCCGAGGACTTCGAGCGGATCGCGGCGATCGTGTCGCTCTACGATCATCAGTTGCGGCGCGCGTCGCTCGCGGCCTTGTCGGTTGCGAGCGAACGGCTCGAACGCTTCAAGGCCGGCGAGCCGTATCAGTCGACGCAAGCCCGCAAGTCGGCGCGCGTTTGACGCTCGCGTTCGCCGTCAAAAGGCGGTACGCAAGCCGATCATCACGCTGCGGCCGCCTTCCGGCGCGATGTCCCGCACGACCGAGCTCGCGTAGCGCACTTCCTGATTAGTCAGGTTCTGGCCGCGCAGAAAGGCGAGCCAGTTCGTCGCGCCGACGCGAAATTTGTACGTCAGGATGACGCCGAGCGTGGTGTAGCTCGCGGTCGGCAGTTCGTTTTCCGGCACGCGATGCTGCGCCCACGCGTGAACCAGTTCGGTTCTCGCGCCGTACGGCCCATACGCGTAGTCGAGCGCGAGCGTCGCGCGCAGCGGCGAGATGCGTGGCAATGCCTCGCCGGTATCGATGTTGCGCGCGTGCGTGTAGTCCGCGACGATTTCGACATCGAGACGTTGCGCGCCCTTGTCGAAGACGCGCCAGGTTCCGTCCAGTTCGACGCCGTAGAACTCCGCGCGCACGCCGCGATAGACGGCTTCGTTGAGCGCATCGTCGGTGCCGGGCGCGACGGGTTCATCGTCGTCGTTGACGAGCCGGCCGGTGTTGAATTCCGTCAGATAGTTGCGAAAGCGGCTGTAGAAGACGCCCGCGCTCGCCTTGTTCGCGCCGCTCGCGAAGCGCATCGACAAATCGGTCGAGATCGCTTTTTCTTTTTGCGCGTCAGGGTTGCCGATCAGATATTGGCCGGTCGCATCGTGCGGACCGTTCGAGTAAAGCTCGTAGTACGTGGGCGCGCGTTCCGTGTACGCGACATTGCCGGCGAGGCTCCACGCCGAGTTCAGCTTGAACAGCGCGCCGGCCGAGACGCTGCCTGCGTTGAAATCGCGCTTCGGGGAATCGGCGAATTTTTCGTTTCCACCCGACGTCGGATCGATGTTCACGTGTTCGTAGCGTGCGCCGATGCTCAACTTCAGCGCATCCGTGACCGTCCACTCTTCCAGACCGAAAAGCGCCGCGTTCGTCGTCTGCGATGTCGGCACGAGCGCTTCATCGCCGAGCGCGGAGAACGTGTTCTGGCCGAGTTGCACGCCGATCGCGCCATCGAGCGGACCGATCTTCTGGTGCCGCGCCTCGATGCGCGCCTCGTATCCGTGATTGCGGAAAATCGTGCCGGTCTCGCCGTCGTCGATCTCCTTGTGCTCGTAGTCGGTGTAGGCGAAGTCGAGCTTCAACCGGCTGAAGGGGCCTTGCAGATTGCGTATCTCCGACGACGCCGCGATGTGATCCTGATGCATGCGAAGACGCACATCGTCCTCGGCGACCGAGCCATAGTTCGCCTCGTATCCGTTGTAGCTGATGCCCGCGTAACCGTCCGTCCACGTGTAGGACGAGCCGACGGCGCCGCCGTGCCAGCGGCCGTCACTGTTCGGGATGCTGCCGTAGGGTTGCGCGACATCGGGGCCGTCGAGCGCGCGTTGACCATCCGAGTGCGCGAATCCGGGGATGCGCTCGTTACTCGTCTCGCGATCGAAGGCATCGACGTGGAAGGCGAATCGGCCATTTCCGCCTTCGACTTGCGCGGCGCCGGCGCGGGCATCGTTGGCGCCGCCGTAGCTGGCATCGACTTGTCCCGACACGCCTTTGATCGGGTCGCGCGGGATGCGGTTGTCGATCGTATTCACTACTCCGCCGATCGCGTTCCCGCCGTAGAGCAACGCCGCCGGCCCACGCACGATTTCCACCCGTTCCACTGAGAGCGATTCTTGGGGCACGGCGTGGTCGTAGGACAACGACGATGCGTCGTAAGCCGCGACGCCGTTCTGCAGCAAGCGGATTCGGTCCCCGTCCATGCCGCGGATGATCGGCCTTCCGACCATCGGACCGTAGGTTGTCGTCGAAACTCCGGGCAGTCCGTTCAGGGTTTCGCCGAGGGAGTCGGCGCGTCGCAGTGTGAGGGCAGTGCCGTCGAGGACGCTTGTCGGGGATGCCAAGGCGTTTGAGCCTAGCGGGTTCGCGGTTACGAAGATCGGTTGGAGCGATGTGTCATTTATCGGTTGAGATTGGGCGCTGGCCGCAGTTGTGATTAGGAGCGCCGTCCAAGGCAGGACGTTGAGGGCGCGGGCGGGCATTAATGTTGGGTTTGGACTGAACACGGTCGCTCGATGTGATGTTATAACGTTTCCGCTGTGAACGGCGAGATGATATAACGTATCGCGTGATTTGGCTCGGTCGGATTATGGTGATTTTCAATGGTCGACGACTTGAACTTTACGGATTATGTAGTGTTTGATACAGACGGCGAGTTGCGGGTGTCTTTCGGGCGTTCAGATTTGGCGAGCGGGCTGCTTCGCGATGATACGGACTGTTCGGTGGACCTCTTTTCGTGAAACAAGTTGAGTTTGTTTATCTAACCAATTGATTTTTAATTGATTTTTTGAATGCTATTGCGGTTCGCTTTGTTCCACGCACGAGTAGCGGTTTCGATACCCGTCACGTTGGCGCATTGGTCTTTGGCTAGCCACGAATGATCGGCCGGCCGCACCCGAGCACCGATTTTGTTCGCCTTGCGATGGTCCTGAGCCACCGTTGAGTCAGTCCGCGGACATTCGTTATCCATGCACGCTAAATACAAGGGATGGCGTGGCGAATGGACCAGTTTGGATAGCGTCGCATGGTCCGCTCTTGTCTCTGGCGGCAACGACAAAGAATCACCACTCCTCCTCGACCTTCGCCATTCACTTCAGCTAATGGCAATCAGGCGCCAAGGCGGGTTGCAGGTTTAGCAGCGGTAACGGCGTCGGCGCGCCTCATTGGGCGAGACAGGGACGTACTCAGCGTTTTTCATTTTCGAGTGCCGTCGAGCACTTCCGCTTTCCGCGGTCGCAAGCAGAAGGTCGCGGTCCGTCGGCTTGGGGTGTGAATGAAGATGGCGGTGTTCGCGAATAGACGCGAGGAGCACAGGTGCGGGCAGAGCATTCCTCCACGCGTACCGATTGCCGGAGATTCGTCGTCGTATGCTGTCCAATCGATGTACTCACTGCGTGAGTTTTGATGTTCTCGTCTCCCACTGAGTGTCCGAATTCGGACACTCAGCGTGCAACCGCTTCCGCTGGTGAGAAGCGAAGTGATCGGTGGCCTCGAGTCCCGAACACGGCTGAGCAGCGTCGCGCCTTCCGGATTCGGATCGCTCGTTACGGTCGCGCTGTCGGAGCGGAAGGCATTTTTCGGCTGGTGCGCTCCGTCATGCGATCGAGGCCCGCTAGCGAAAGCCTCGCCTGCAGCCCACGGCGGGCAGGCCGGCCATACATGTCCGAATTCGGACACTAAGGTCGCTGGCAACGATGGTCTCGCATCCTGCCTACGCCGTCGAACCAGGGCATGTGTCCGAATTCGGACACCAAGGCCGTTGGCAACAATGGTCGCGCATCGTGCCTACGCGCTCGAACCCGGACATGTGTCCGAATTCGGACACATGCCACTCTCGCCCTTGATCTTTCGTCACGCGAAACTTGGTTTGTCGCCCATAAAGAAACCCGCCGAGGCGGGTTCAAAAAAATCACTCAGACCGAATCGAGAACATCTTCCCTATGTGTTCTCTAAGTTGACTTTCCTGCTCCTCTGTCATCACTCCGGCTTTGAACTTGAAGGTCAGTCCCTTGACATCCTTCGTGATGCTCCCGGCTTGGACCTTTCCGGCGAAGATCTTCAGGATGCTCCGCCCACCGGCATCCGTCGCCGATTCTCCACGGCTGGCCTGTGCATTCAAACTCGGCGCAACCTTCGTCTGAACCAGGTCGCCCGACAGCACCATCGGCCATAATTCTTGCAGCACCTTGAGTCCATGTTCGCCCGTCTTCTTCAGTGCGTTCGCGATATCCTGAGCCGACGATGCTCCGAGCACGGACGGGTTCAAATCCAGATCCCGCTTCACGAAGTCCGGGAGCGCATCATATGCAAGAAACCGATACAGGTCGCTACGAGTAATGCCCATAGCTTCCGCGAGCCGCGTTCGGTTCGGAAATTCCGCTTCCGCACGACGAATCGCGATGGCGATTTCATAATCAGACAGATCATCGCGCGTCACGTTTTCCATCAACGCCAAAGCCGCCATGTCCTGATCCGTGCAGTCGATCACAACTGCGCGAACAGTCGCCTTGTTGATCAGCTTATGCGCGCGCCAGCGTCGTTCGCCCGCAACGAGTTGGAACGATTCTCCGACTCGTCGAACCGTTACCGCCTGCAACAGCCCAACCTCACCGATCGACCGCGCCAACTCGGAAAGCTTGCCTTCGTTGAATTGACGACGCGGTTGCCATGGATTCGGCACGATCGCATCGACCGAGATTTCTGTGTCGACACCTCGGGCTTCGAGTTCCTGGATCCGAAGCTGTGCAGCAGCTAGCGCACTCGTGATTCCCGGCATCGTCTGCGGGCCACGAGTCGTCTTATCCTTTTTGTTCTCGCCTTTGAAATCCGCGGGCTTCGGCAGGTTGGCCGTCTTGGCCATGAGTTGTTCTCGGATGTTATTACTCATGCCGACTCCCTCCACGATTTGACGAACATATCATCCAGCCATTTGGCATATTGCATCATGGGCTGCCGCACTCGCTGAAGCGACTTCGCCGTTGAATGCGTGCTGACCACGTCGAGTGCCGTCGAGAAGGAAAGCGCGCCTCCGCTCATGACCGAGCTGGCCGGAATCTCGAACGGGTCGAGCCAGCGCCCGTATGCGCTTTGCGCCCATTGCCGAACAACCGGCGCGGACGACGTCTTGCCGTAATCCACCTTCGACAACAAAATAGAGATGAAGTCGTAGACCTTATCCTCCTCGTAAGGAAGGAAGTCTTCGGCAACATCCGAGAAGAGTCGCCAGAACGCGAGCGAACTAATGAAGTCGAGATTCTCGGGAATCATCGGCATGACGAGCGCGTCGGCGGCGAGCAGCGCGTTCAAATTCATATACGACAGCGACGGTGACGTATCGATCAGGATGTAGTCATACTGCGAGCGCAATGGCTCGAGACCCTCGCGCAAAACCGCCCAGAATCGGTAGCCCTGAATGGTCTTCTGGCGAGCCGGCAGCAAGAACTCCGCTCCATATAAGAATGTATGGCCGGGGATGATGTCGAGGCCATCCCAATACGTCGATTGCACGCTCGCGCCGAGACCGCCCTCTACGTTTTGATCGTAGATATAGGGCAGCACGGTGTCGTCGCCGGAGATTTCCTTTTCGGCATAGAGACCGCACAGTTCCGAAGCCGAAGCTTGCGGATCGAGGTCGATGAGCAATACCTTGCGGCCAAGAAGCGTCAGCGCCTGTGCGAGGCAAACCGTCGTTGTGGTTTTAGCCGAGCCGCCCTTCAACTGAGCCGTTGTCAGCACCTTGCCTCTGAACGTGCCGTTGCTGTCGTCGAGACGGGTCTGGTAGATATCGGAAGCCATCTTCACCCAGACGCGCACTTCAGGCAGAGTAAATGTCCGGCTGCGGCCGCTGCCGTTCAGCGTGCCTGTCGGAAGCCCGCCTTCGCCTTTCGTGACCAGATATTGAATCTGCTGCCGAGTCAGATTGCACATCTCGGCCAGTTCGCTAATCGTATAGAACGGCGCGAGCTTACGCGGACGCGGCGCCAGAATCTGTTCACGAAGGTTATCCGAGAAGGGTTCCAGGTTATCCGCGAACTCAGCAACTTCGCGGAGCGTAACCTTCCGGTCTTCCATAGGTAGCGTGCCTACGTTTGCCATTCTGCGCTTTCTCCAAGTATTGACGTCGAAGCGCAGAATACACGAATACGCGTAAACAAGGTTGTATTGCGTCGAGTTTTAACCGATCGGCCAGCGGTGTATATCCAACCCCTTGATTTTTCGTTCTTTTCTAAATAAGCCGCTCGGTGCCCTGAATTGAGTAGACGGCGAAGAACGAGTTGAATCCTTAGCATCGTGAAATCACTGCGGCGTCCGCACAAAAACCACCCCGGTGGCGGTTTTTGTGCGGTTCGCTCTCATCCGCTTTTCTATATAAGATTCAACGACTTAACGAAATTCATTCGCCGCAGCGAGCGTAAACTCAGTCGATGTCAGTTCAGTCTTTTTGTAAACCTAGACTCACCCACCAACAAACAGCGCCACCCATTTCCCTTAAAAATCAACATGCAACCCTGTGGATAGAGGTGCTTTTTGTGACGCCTAGGGCGCTTTTTGTGCGGACGGCGCCGCAAATTGGGCCGCACGAGGCGGAAATTGTGGCGACCGGGGTGGAAATTGTGATCCGCTTCAGCGAGCGGGGCGATTTTTGTGCGGATAACGTGAAGCAGCAGCGGGGTGGTTTTTGTGTTGACACCCCTCGCTCGCCTGATAGAGTGCCGGGGATCGAAGCCGAATCGGAAGCATGGAAAACCAAGACCTCACTGTCACACCGCAGCAGTTGGCGCTGGACATCTACGAAGACATGTCCGCGCAGGGATCGGCGATCTGCGAGTCGACGAGGGACATCGGTTTCCTGCGCAACAACATCTTCACGCGGGTCGGCGGATTGGGCATCGCCGCGCGGCGCGTGCTCGATGCGGCGTACTTCATCGTTGCGACGAAGGCGCCCGAAGAACTCATCGACGACAAGGTCTATACGTTCACGGCCGACGTCAACTACTTCAAGTGGTTGATGCGCTACGACAGCCGCAACCACAGTCATCTGATCGCGCAGATGCGAGCCGCGGCCCGGGCGCGCGTCGAAATCATGACCGCGCCGTCGATCGAGGAACTGACCGAGAAGGACTCGTGGGGCACCATCAGTTTGCTGGGTGACTGCTACATCGAGCGCAACGTCGTGTGCGTCCTGCTTGCCGGGCGGGTCATCAAATATCTGATCAGCCCGTACAAGGCGCATTGGCTGAGCCTGCGCGCATCGACGGCTTTTTCGCTTTCGCTCGCCCGCGCGATTTACGACCGCCTCATTCCGTGCGAAGGCCACGGCGTGACCGAGTGGTTCGCATTCGAAGACGTGCTCGAATGGCCCGGCAAGGTCGGCGAATCGCGCAAGGAAGTGAAGGAATTCAAGAAGCGGTTCCTCGAGCCCGCCATCGACCAGCTCAACGAAGTCTCCGATTTCGATGTCAGCTGGGAGCCCAATGCCGATCGCGTTCCGGCGGACAAGCTGAAAATCCGTTTCCGCTTCACGAAGAAGCAGGGCGCCGACGCGGCGCGCGCCGGCATTCAGGATTCGATGTATCTGCTTCTGCACAACGAATTCGCTTTCGATACCCCCGACTTCGAGCGCCTCGCGAAGCGGCGCGACGTGTGGACCGACGAGCGGCTCGAACAGGCGATCGAATACACGCGATACAAGCTCAACGAAGGCAAGGTGACGGTCAGCCCGCGCGGCTATCTGTTCAAGGCGCTGGAAGGGAATTACCGCATCGGCGAAGCGGACCGGAAGATGGCGTCGATCAAGGCGAAGCAACTCGAGGACGACAAGAAGGACCGCCGTTCGCGCGATACGGCGCAGGCGCATCTTGAAGCCAGCATTCAGGTTCAGAACGATACGGCCAAAGCCAAGATGAGCGAGGAGATCCGCGCCGGCCGCGAGTACTTCGAATCCGTCGATGCGCCGGCACGCAAGGAACTGTGTCACTCGTTCGTGAGCCAGCTGATTCCGCAGCGGCTCATCGAGAAGCAGGGCGTTTCACGCGAGAGCCTGAGCGCCGACAACATTCTCACCGTCAATCGCGTGGTCGCCGACGCCTTCTGCTCGCATGTCTACGCGAAGATGAAGAAGGCGCGTGCGGGCAACCGAATCTGATCTGCGCGAAGGGTCGAGAATTTCTCAGGCATCCTGTCTATTCAGCAAGGTTTTCTGACAGCCCGCGAGCACCGCGCCGGCAGCCAGCACGAGCGCCGAATAAACCAGTCCGCGAGTGAGCCCGGCGCTGTCCGACACCCGTCCGATCACGACCGGACCGACGATCTGCCCCAGCGCGAACACGATCGTGAACGCGTTGATCCCACGCGGCCACTGATTCGCCGGCAGATTGTGCCGCACGAAAGCCGTCGTCGATGCCACCGCCGATAAAAACGTCGCGCCGAACAACGTACCCGAGACGAACGCCGCCAGCGGATGCGCGAACATCGCGGGAATGAGCGTTGCGGCGGCGAGCAGTCCGTTGAGGATCGCGAGCGCCTGACCGCCGCGCATGCGATCGAGCAGCCCGGACCACATCCGCGCCGATACGACCGTCGCCACGCCCAGCAGGATATAAAAGCCGATCACGACCGCCGCGCTCATGCCTGCGTTGCGAAGCAGGGCGACGATGAACGTCATGTAGCCGATATAGCCGATACCGAAGCACCCGTATCCGGCGAGCGCGAGCGCGAAACGCCGCCGCCGAACCGGCGCGCCCGCGGCGCTGTCCGTACCTTGACGCGTCGCCGAAACAGGCTGCGCGGATTCGATACGCCGCGCGGCCCAGACGGCGGCGCCGGAACACGCCGCGCAACCCGCGGCGAGCGCGAACCACGCGACGCGCCAGCCGTGCGCGACCGGCAGGACCGTCAGCGGAACGAGTATCGACGAGATCACGATGCCCCAGCCCGTGCCGCCGTAATACAAGCCGATGACGAGTCCGGCGTCGCGCGGCGACATCGATGCGAGCCGTGCCGCCAGCACGCCGCCGCTCACGAAGACGAGCGCGCTGCCGATTCCCGTCGCGACGCGTAACGTGAGCAGGGCGTCGGTATCGGTCGTCGTGCCGCTCGCCGCCATCAGGACGACGGTGAGCGCGCAGCCCGCGACGAACAGCGTGCGCGACGGCGCGCGCATCGACAATCGTGAGAACGCGAGTGCGCCGAGCAGGTAGCCGAACGCATTCGCCGTATTCATCGCGCCAGCCTGGGCGAAGTTCCACGCGAGGTCGAGCCGCATCGGCGGAAGCAGCAGCGCGTAGGAGAAGCGCGCGAGCCCGAGCGCGATGGCGCTGCCGAGCGATAGCGCCATCGCGAGCAGAAGCGCCTGTCTGCGAAGTTCCCCGTTTGCATCGTCACGCTGTATCACGCTCTTTTCGTCCTGTTGTCGATACGCGGCCTATGGTATCGCGGACCGGTCATATTGCTTACACAAGCCGTGGCTAAGCTTCGCAGCGCTGTATCGATCTGCGACCGAAGCCGGAGAAACCGATGTCCACTGTTGCATGCCGTCACGCGCTCGTGGCGTGTCTCGTCGTTTGCGCCAGTGCAATCGTTTGCGGTTGCGGCGAGCGGGACACGGAATCATCGGCCTCCGCCGGGCTCACGCGCGACGTATCGTCCGAAACATCCGCGACATCCGGCCCATCCGCGACGAGCGAGCTTCAGAATTGGGCGAAACAGGCCACAGGAGGCGCATCCGATGAAGCGGCGCAGCCCGCGATAGCGCGAGCCGCGTCGGAACCGCTCGCGACACCGGTGATTCACACGGTTGACTGACCCATCCATTTACTTCCCGCAAAACGAATGAAAAACACGAACCGTCGTGACTTTCTGCGCGCGGCCGCCCAGGCGGCAGGCGCGACCGCCGCACTTAACGTGATGCCGCTCGGCATTCGCCAGGCGCTCGCGATTCCCGCGAACAACCGTCATGGATCGATCGAGGACATCGAGCACATCGTCGTGCTGATGCAGGAGAACCGCTCGTTCGATCACTACTTCGGCACCATGCGCGGCGTGCGCGGCTTCGGCGACAAGACCGCCGTGACGCTGCCCAACGGCAAGCCGGTGTTCAATCAGCCGATCGCGTCCGGTGCGGGCGAAGTGCTGCCGTTCCACCCGGACGCCGCCAATCTCGGCCTGCAGTTCCTGCAGGATTTGCCGCACGGATGGACGGACGGGAAGGGCGCGTTCCACGACGGCCGCTATGACCAATGGGTGCCGTTCAAGGGCACGACGACGATGGCGTATCTGCAGCGCGACGACATCCCGTTCCACTATCAGCTCGCCGACGCCTTCACGATCTGCGACGCGTATCACTGCTCGACGAACACATCGACCGATCCGAACCGCTACTACATGTGGACGGGCTATGTCGGCAACGACGGCACCGGCGGCGGCCCGGTCGTCGATAACGCGGAAGCCGGCTACGGCTGGTCCACGTTCCCCGAAGTGCTGGAGCGCGCGGGCATCTCGTGGAAGATCTATCAGGACATCGGCACGGGGCTCGACGCGAAGAATTCGTGGGGCTGGACCGACGACGCGTACATCGGCAACTATGGCGACAATTCGCTGCTGTACTTCAAGCAGTATCAGAATGCGCAGCCCGGCAGTCCGCTGTATGAAAAGGCGCGTCGCGGCACGAACGCGGTCGCCGGCGGCGACTACTTTTCGATCCTGAAGCGCGATGTGGCGGCGGGCACGCTGCCGCAAGTCTCGTGGATCGTCGCGCCCGAGGCGTTTTCCGAGCACCCGAACTGGCCCGCGAACTACGGCGCCTGGTATATCGATCAGGTGTTGCAGGTGCTGACGTCGAATCCGGATTTGTGGAGCAAAACGGCGCTGCTCATCAACTACGACGAAAACGACGGCTTCTTCGATCACCTCGTCCCGCCGTTTCCGCCGACGTCGAGCGCGAACGGTCTTTCGACGGTCGATACCAGCGCGGAGATCTTTCCGGGCAGCGCGAAATACGCGAGCGGCCCCTACGGCCTGGGCGCGCGCGTGCCGATGCTCGTCGTGTCGCCTTGGTCCAAAGGCGGCTGGGTATGCTCCGAAACCTTCGACCATACCTCGGTGATCCGCTTCATCCAGAAACGCTTCGGGCGCGCGCACAACCTCGCCGAGCCGAACATCTCGCCGTGGCGTCGCGCGATTTGCGGCGATCTGACGTCCGCGTTCGACTTCCGCAATCCGAATAGCGCGATGCCGACGCTGCCGGCGACGAGCGGCTACGTTCCGCCCGACAAGCAGCGCCATCCCGACTATGTGCCTGTCCCGCCCGCCGCGCAGGCGCTGCCGAAGCAGGAGTCCGGCGTGCGCGCCGCGCGCGCGTTGCCGTACGAGCTTTTCGTGCGCGCGCGCCCGGATGCGTCGAAGGACGCCGTCTCGTTCGACTTCGTCAACACCGGACGCGCGGGCGCGGTCTTTCTGCTGTATCGCAATGCGAGCGCGGATGCGCCCCGCACCTATACGGTCGAAGCGCGCAAGCGTCTCGCGGACAGCGTCGCGGCGAACGCGGACGGCAGCTTCGATTTCGTCGTGCACGGCCCGAACGGCTTTCTGCGGCGGATCGCGGGCAAGGCGAGCGCGCAGTCGCACTGGTGGTCGCGCGAGCAGGCCGCGCCGGATGTCGCCGAAGGCTACGACGTCGCCAACGGCAACCTGCAACTGCGGCTCGCGAACCGCGGAACCGCGGCATGCACCTTCAGCGTGAAGAATGCCTACGATCCGTCGAAGACGGTCACGCGGCGCGTGCGGGGCGGCGACACGGAGCAGCTCTACGTCGATCTGCGCGACGCGCACGGCTGGTATGACATCGAAATCACGGTCGACACCGATTCCGCGTTCCTGCGCCGTCTCGCCGGTCACGTCGAAACCGGGCGCGACAGCATGAGCGATCCGGCGTTCGGCGCCTGACGCGATCGCGTCGAGCATTGCCGGCCGCGCGCATCGACTCGCGCGGCCGCGTCGACTTTTCCTCCGCCATCCGCCAGTCCAGCGGAACTCCGCAGCTCGAGTCCACTCCCAAAGTCTCGCAAAGGCGGGCATTTTTTGCCGGCCAGCCTCGTCGTGCAGCGCACATACGTGGGACATCACGCATTGCGAAGCGCGACAAAGCCTGTGAAGATCGAACGTGCACGTCGATTCACGCTCAGGTTCGACGCGACGGTGAAATCAAAATGGCACGCCGCGCGCCGTATCGCAGCATCGATCCAATAACGAATTGGGGTGCAACACGGAGACGGGGATGAGAGAACGAGCAACCGTGCTGCTGGTTCGTCGCCAGTCAGTGCTGCTGGTCCGGGAGCGTGGCGGACCGTGGCTTCTGCCGGGCGGAGCGGTGGCATACGACGAATTGACGATTGTTGCAGCGATCCGAGCGCTGCACGAAGACACCGGCGTCGAGGCGAGCGCTGCGGCGTTTCTGTTTCAGCAGGCGTCGGCGCATCATCTGCATCATGTTTTTCGCATTGCGATACCGGACGAGGTGCATCTGCGGCCGAAAGCCGGCGCGCGATTCCATGAGTTGCTGTGGATCGATGCGCCTCAACTCGCGCAAGTCAGTGCGACGCCTGGCACACGCGCGATCCTGACCCGCGCGATGGGCGGCAGCCGGGAGCCGGCGCGGCACGCGTGGAAAAACGGCGACGCCGATGCGGCGATGACGGCCGGCGCCGGCAGGCGCGGGCGCTGAATCGGGTCGCCGATCGGTCGCATCGAGGCTTTTTCGTCTGCGCAAATCGCGAAGGCACCTGTTTCGCCACGAAATGAATACTTTTCCGGCGAACTTATGCCTATGCTAGCGTTGGGACGGTTGCCAGGCGCACCGGCGAGTATCGTCGGACGCGAGCGGCAGCTTGAGCAACGGAAGCATTCGCCCTTTGACTGGCGGAGGAAACCATGAAGCTCGTCAGCCTATTCGCCGGAACCGTCGGGTTCGTGGCGGTGGTCGGCCTTTCCTTATTGGCGGTAGCGGACATTCTCTTGACAACGTCCGACAAACCCGCGGAAAAAGAGGGGCTCGCGTGAAACGCGCTTTCTTACTTGCTGAAATGATCGGTTAATCGTCGGTCAAATAGGCGAGACGACTGGCGGCAAATCGGGAATATCGACGCGCGCATTCGAATGACGCGCCGTTGTCTTTCGAAATCCGCATCTCGACGTGTAATACGCTCTGCATCGGTCTCCGAATAAATCGCGCCGGCCTTCGCGTCGCAGCGGTCGATGCGCGTCCCCGGCCCGCGCCGCACTATGCCGTTCGTCCGCCCGCGCGGCGGCGCTGCCCGGCGAGCGGTCCACGGAAAAGATGCGCTTTCACCCTTTTGTTCAGGGATTTGCGCGGGCCGCATCCGTCCGAAAATCATCCACATAGGTCCGTCACGCGGAAATTGGCCGATTTCCGATGTGATATAATCCGCGAATAAATCAAAATTTCATTCGGCCAAAACTTTCAGCGGCAGGTTTTATCTAATGCTTGATTCAACGCGTACGAGCGCGGAGGAAGCATGTCTGTAGGCGGTGTTATAGGCGCAATTGTTTTTTTCGCAATAATCGGCCTCGCTTTGCTGGCCGTGTTCGAAATTATCTTTTCGCCTTCTTCCAAACATAAGGCAGATGAAATGAGCAAGCCGGCTCATAAGCGGCCTACGTGGTATCGCAGGCGCGAGGTCGCCGTGCGCCGCGACGAGCCTTGATCCGCGACAAAATTTCCTGATCCGCCAACAAGTTAGGTCTCCCTCCGTATCGGCCCGTGCCCAGCACCCGGCGCGCCGGCCATCGCACTGCGCAGCCATTCCGGCACAGCCGTTCAAAATCCCTCGCATTATTTAGCTGTCGCAACTGTGTGCGATAGCGCACCGCAGTCACGTTCCCCAGACTCTAGTCTTTCTTCGCCGGCATCATCATGAAATGTAGGTTCATCATTTCGAAAGCGCCGGAACACAACACATATAAAAGACAGTTAAGCGCTTAGCTAAAGATTTCAATTCTATCGACTGGCGAATCCGCTGCTGTCTGAGGGAAAAGAAAATGGCGCAACCCGCATATCCTTCCGTGCTTGAATGGTGGACGCGCATCGAGAAGCGGCTCTACGGCGACCCCGAAGAGACACCGCGACGCGCTCACGTTCGTGCTCCAATCACCGTCCTGTACGACGGCCACGAGAACATCGAGGCGCTGTGGAAAGCGCTGCTTCAGTGCCGAGCGCCACATATCCAGGCCGTCTGGAAGTCCCCCGACTCCGGCGAAATGCGACTGCTCGCCGAGTCGTATGTCGCGATACCGGAGAAGCTTTTCTTCCTGAAGTCGTTGCAGACGAGCCTGCAGCGCGTCGCCGTTCTCGTCGACCGGGCGCAGAAGCGGCTCGACGCGAACCCGCCGCTGCGCGATCTTCCGCTCGTCAAGCCGAAGGCTCGGCCCGCGCGTCTGTCGGGTTTCACTTCGGCGTGCTTCGCGCTGCGCCATCTCGGCCGCAAAGTGCTGAATCAGCCGCTCAAGCTGCTGGTTCAGCGCGGACACTGGGTCCTGGCGTATCGGCGCACCGATGCCCCGTCCGCGGACGGCGACGAAAGCCGCAACTGGGTGACGCTTCCCGGCATGACGTCGCAGTTCCATGCCGATCCGTTCCTCTGGCGCGGCAAGAACGGCGACTATCACCTGTTCTTCGAAAGCCTGCCCTACGACACGAATCGCGGCACGATCAGCCATATCGCGTTCGATCCGGCCACGCAGACTTGGCAAGAGACGCCGCGCGTCGTGCTCGACAAGAACTATCACCTGTCGTATCCGTTCCTCTTCGAGCATGAGGGCGAGGTCTTCATGATTCCGGAGACCTGTGGCAACCGCACGATCGAGATGTACCGCGCGGCGTCGTTCCCGACGGAATGGGTGCTGCACAAGGTGATCATGCGCGATGTCGTCGCCGCCGATACGACGCTCCATCACGACGGCAAGACATGGTGGATGTTCACGAGCATGACGGAGGACGGCGGATCGAACTGGGACGAACTGTCGATTTTCTATTCCGACAGCCCGTTCGGCGAATGGACCGCGCATCCGATGAACCCGGTCGTTTCCGACTGCCGCCTCGCGCGCATGGCGGGCAACCTGTTCAAGGACGGCCAGAACCGCCTGATTCGCCCCGCGCAGAATTGCGAGCGCGAATACGGCGCGGCGCTGACGTTCCGCGAGATCACCGAGCTCACGACGACGACCTATGCCGAGCGCACGGTGTCGGTTCGCACGCCGCCGCGCGGTCATCAGGGGTTGCATACGTGGAATGCGGTCGGCGGGATCACGGTCATCGATCTCAAGACGCAGCTTCGCAAATGGAATCCGTGGCGCGGTGCGATGAGGCGCGCCTGACGCCCGCAGGACGCGCGCGGACAGGAGAACCGGCGTGTGGCACGTCGCACAGTGCGTGCCACCGCGCCGGCTTACATTGATGACTCGCCGGAGCGTGCCCCGGCGAGGCAGCCCATCGTCATAAAACACACCCGTCAGTACAAGCATTGCCGCCAGCGACGCGCGCGTCGGTTGCCTGGAGACGGGCCCATCGTAGAAAAACGGCAGCCGGGACCATGAAGCTTCTCCATGTCATCGTTGCGCTCAATGCGGACGGCGCTGAACGTATGCTTCAGCGCCTCATCGAGTCGCACATCGAAGATCCGCGATTTCGTCACGTCGTCTGCTCGCTGACGACCACCGGCAAGATTGGCGAAGAACTCGCCGCGCGCGGCATCGACGTTCATAGCCTCGGCATGAAATCCCCGCTCGGCTTTCCGCGCGCGTTGATGCGCCTCGTGAAACTGATCCGCGAAGAACGCCCCGACATCATTCAGACGTGGATGTATCACGCCGACTTTCTCGGCGGGCTCGCCGGACGGATCGCGGCGCACAAGCGCATCGTCTGGGGCGTGCGCACCACCGATGTCCGATCGGGCGGCTCGCGCGTGACCGTGCTGCTGCGCAAGATTTGCGCGTGGCTGTCGTACTACGTGCCGCAGACGATCGTCTGCGCGGCCGAGGCGTCGCGCCGCGCGCATGTGTCGGTCGGCTACGACGCGAGCCGCATGATGGTCGTGCCGAACGGCTTCGACGTCGCGCGCCTGTGCGCCACGCCGGAGCAACGCAGCGCGATCCGCGAGCAATGCGGATTCGGCGAGCGCGACGTCGTCGTCGGCGTGCTCGGACGCTTTCATCCGGTGAAGGATCACCAGAATTTCGTGCGCGCGGCGGGCATGTTGGCCGCGCGTCATCCCGATGTGCGCTTCATGCTCGTCGGCCGCGATCTCGACGCGAACAATGGCGAGCTCGCGGACTGGATCGCGCAGACGGGGTTCGCATCGCGCTTCGTGCTGCTCGGCGAGCGGCGCGACGTGCCCGCGTGCCTGTCGGCGATGGATGTGTTCTGCCTGTCGTCGCGCACCGAAGGATTTCCGAATGTCGTCGGCGAAGCGATGGCGATGGCGCTTCCGTGCGTCGTCACCGACGTGGGCGACGCGGCCATGCTCGTCGCGAATACGGGCGTGGTCGTCGAGAAGGAAAACAGCGACGCGCTTGCGGCGGGACTCGATCGCATCGTCGACATGAAACCCGACGAGCGCCTTCGTCTCGGTCAGATGGCGAAAGCGCGCATCCACGCCGAATTCACGATGATGCGCGCGCGCGAGCGTTTCGAAGATATCTACCTGCGGCTCGTCGAAGAGAAATGAGCATCGCATAAGCGCGGCCTATGGCCGGATCGTAAGGAGAACCAATATGTGCGGTATCGTCGGCTTTCTGGGTGGACGCGGCTTCGGCGCGGGCGACTCGAAGACAACGGTGCGGAAGATGGCGCTCGCCATCGCCTATCGCGGCCCCGACGACGCGGGCGACTGGACCGATGATCTGCGCGGCATCGCGCTGGGTCATCGGCGGCTGGCGATCATCGATCTGTCGTCGGCGGGACATCAGCCGATGGCGTCGGGCAGCGGGCGATATGTCATCGCGTTCAATGGGGAGATCTACAACCATCTCGATCTGCGCGACGAGCTCGAAGACACGCAACGCGCACCCGCGTGGCGCGGCAGCTCCGACACCGAGACGCTCGTCGCCGGCTTCGATGCGTGGGGCATCCAGGCGACGATAGAGCGCGCGGTCGGCATGTTCGCGTTCGCGGTGTGGGACCGGCAGGAATGCCAGCTCACGCTCGCGCGCGACCGGCTCGGCGAAAAGCCGCTCTACTACGGCTGGCAAGGGCAGGGCGAGGAAGCCGCGTTCCTGTTCGGCTCCGAGCTCAAAGGGCTGCGCGAGCATCCCGCGTTCGAGAACAACATCGATCGCGGCGCGTTGACGCTGCAAATCCGCCACGGCTGCGTGCCGTCGCCGTATTCCATTTTCGAGGGCATCCGCAAGCTCGAACCGGGCAAGATGCTCACCGTCTCGCTCGAACGGCGCGAGCCGCGCGTGTGGTCGTACTGGTCGGGCGTCGATGCGGCGGTCAACGGATCCGCACGCGGTTTCGCGGGCAGCGCCGAAGACGCCGTCGATGAACTCGAGCATCTGCTCACGGACGCGATCCGACAGCAGATGCTTTCCGACGTGCCGCTCGGCGCGTTTCTGTCGGGCGGCGTTGATTCGTCCACGATCGTCGCGCTGATGCAGAAGCAGTCGTCGCGTCCGGTGAAGACCTTCACCATCGGCTTCAACGAAAGCGATTTCGACGAAGCCAAGCTCGCGAAGGCCGTCTCCAGGCATCTCGGCACGGAGCACACCGAGATGTACGTGACGGCGCGCCAGGCGCTCGATGTGATCCCGCGTCTGCCGGAGCTATACGACGAACCGTTCGCTGATTCGTCGCAGGTGCCGACGTTCCTCGTCTCGCAACTCGCGCGGCAGCACGTCACGGTCTCGCTGTCCGGCGATGCCGGCGACGAGCTTTTCTGCGGCTATCAGCGTTACAAGACCGCGCCGGGCATGTGGGACAAGATGACGATGATGCCGGCGCCGTTGCGCAAGCTGGCGGCATCGGGCATAGCCGGAATCTCGCCGAAGCGCTGGAACAGCATGGCGGGCCTGATGGAGCCGATTCTGCCGTCGTCGCTGCGCGGCGTGAAGGTCGGCGACAAGCTGCACAAGGGCGCCGAACTGCTGTCGTGCCAGTCGCGCGACGAGGTGTATCTGCATCTCATGTCGCAATGGAACGACCCCGCCGCGCTCGTGATCGGCGGATACCAGCCGCCCACGCTGATGACCGG
This sequence comes from Caballeronia sp. ATUFL_F2_KS9A, assembly GCF_023630765.1. NCBI lineage: Bacteria > Pseudomonadati > Pseudomonadota > Betaproteobacteria > Burkholderiales > Burkholderiaceae > Caballeronia > Caballeronia sp. ATUFL_F2_KS9A. The sequence continues at coordinate 111,557 of NZ_JALQEK010000048.1, forward strand.
CAATGCGCCGGCCTTCACCGGCCTCGACGACGTGCAGCGCATGATGGCGCTCGACATGATTACCTATCTACCCGACGACATTCTCACGAAAGTCGATCGCGCCGCGATGGGCGTGTCGCTCGAAACGCGCGTGCCGTTCCTCGATCATCGCGTCGTGGAGTTCGCGTGGCGTCTGCCGCAATCGATGAAAGTGCGCGACGGACAGACCAAATGGGCGCTGCGCCAGGTGCTCTATCGCCATGTGCCGCGCGCGATGATCGAGCGGCCCAAGCAGGGCTTCGGCGTGCCGATCACGCACTGGCTGCGCGGCGAGCTGCGCGACTGGGCGGAGGCCTTGCTCGATGCGTCGCGGCTGCGTCGCGAGGGCTTCTTCGACGCCGCCACGGTGCGCGCGAAATGGCAGCAGCATCTGTCGGGCGAGCAGAACTGGCATCGTCAGTTGTGGAACGTGCTGATGTTCCAGCAGTGGCTCGAGCACCAGCAGGCATCGTCGATCCCGCTCTTCGCGTCGCACACGGCGGATCTCGCGAGCGTCGCAAGCTGATACCGAATGCGCCGCGCTCGACGCGGTTCGAATGACGAAGGCCTTGATCGGAAGCGATCAAGGCCTTTTTTTATGCGTCGATTGCACGCGCCTCACTGCTCAGGCTTCAGTGCATCGCTGCTTCACCGCTTGACTGCATCGCTAAAACTAAAAGGCCCCGGTCGATTGAACTGCACCCCAAAAGTTGGACACCCGTTCAACGATTTGGGGTGTTTTTTCATGAGCAAGTACAGCGCACGACTC
>NZ_JALQEK010000049.1:0-60331 GCF_023630765.1 Caballeronia sp. ATUFL_F2_KS9A
GCTGAAAGGGCTGAGTCCTGTGATGTACAGAACTCAGCCCTTAGCGGCCTAGCCCAAAACTGTCCAACTTTGCGGGGTCAGTTCAGATTCGACCGGGGCCTTTCGTGATTACGTTCCTACGAACTGCTCAGGATCACTTGTGATGAGTCGTCTGCTCGGCAACCGCGCTGGCAACGACGCTGCGCCGCTGACTGCCGAGGAGCCATCGCGGCGTCTTGAACCGCACGATCGCCGTGTAGAGCCAGACGTACGCCACCGCGAACACGACCGCCGTCACCGCGAGCACCACCGGGTTGTGCCAGAAGAGCGACGCGGGCACGATGCCGATCATGCTCAGCACCCACAGATACGGCGACGTGCGCGCGTTTCTGCGCTGACGCTGACGCGGGTCCGTTCCTTTGCGCACGACTCGCTTGAAGATGAGCGTGTGCAGATGGATGCCGTCGGGCGCGCCGACCGGACGCCCGCGCACGATCCGGCGGCGGTAGATCGAGAAGAGCGTTTCGAAAAGCGGATAAATCGCGACGACCATTGCATACCACGCACAGACGTTCGGATGCCGCGCGACCAGCAGCACGAGCAATTCGGCGATCGTGAAGCCGATGAAATACGCACCGCCGTCACCGAGAAAAATCGACGCAGCCGGATAGTTCCAGATCGCGAAGCCGCCGATCGCGCCGATCATCGTGAGCGCGGTGCTCATCACGAGCAGATCGCCGACTTCATGCGCGACATAGCCGATCGAACCGAAGATCAGAATCGCCACGACGGCGGCGAGTCCGTTGAAACCGTCGATGATATTGACCGCGTTGGTGAGTCCGGCGACCGCGAGCACGGTGAGTCCGATCGCAATGGGCGTGACGGCGAGGATCGGATCGACGAGCGGCAGATCCACACGGCCGACGACGCCGTTGAGAATGAACGCGCCGAGCAGCGCGGCCAGCATCGCGCTCAGGAGCCGCGCCCGCACGCTCACGCGCTTGGTCAGGTCTTCGATCACGCCGCTTCCGAATGCGGGCGCTGCGCAAAGCAGCAGCAAAAGGGACTCGTCGCGCGGATTGCCGCCGAAGATCGCGGCGATGGGAAACGTCACGCAGGCCGCGACCATCAATGCGATGCCGCCGACCCGCGGAACCGGATGAGAATGGTTCTTTTGAACCCCGTTCAAATCATGATCCAGGGAAAGCGCCCCGTAGCGTCCCGCGAATCGAACTATAAGTAGCGTCATGCAGAAAGAACTGATGAAGCCAAGCGCAAGGTTTAACATTTTTTTCACTCACGAAGAGGGCGCATCTCTTTTCGAATATCAATACCCGAAAGCCTATGGTAGGTACAACCCCTGCCATTGTCCACGCATTTATGGCGCTTTAATGTGTGAAACCGAGCCTACTGCGATTTTATTGGGGCTTCCCCCGATTATTCATACAAACCCGAAATTAATAGCGCGTTAAAACACGGATTTCATATAAAGGACTTAATGCGCGCTTTTGAAATTCGCGCCTTGTCCGTACGCAAGCCCACCTTCGCGCGCATATTCTTGTGAGGGCCGGTACGTTTTTCCCTGCGTTAGAGCCCAGCGGGCCGGCGCTGCCGGCACAACAGGCCCGACGAGCCCGTCCCGGCCGGCGAAAAAATGTCCGCAAATCGAACCCAGGCTAAACCGGTTTTCTTCATAGAATTAGCAGTTCGATTAATAGCGATTATATGTGCGGTGCCGCGCATACAACAAGGCGGCCTATGCTACTTTTCGATTTGCTCAAATGGCCCGCATACTCGTTAAATTCTTAAAAGCGGGAAAGCGAACACTCGGTCGCTCTGAAAGGTTCGATAAACAACAAAAATCGTCTGTGGGAATTTCTCTTTTTTTGGGTCGTGTGTTTCAATACGACTGCAATGCCGGGGCGGGATTTTAACGGCCCTGAATGCAGGCCTGAATTCAAGAATAAGGAAATGATGTTTGCGCCCTTAGGGGTGCGCCGCAGGTGTTTCGATCCGCATCCGGTGCGCTTGCCGCGCCGGTCCCATAAGAGCCTGTAACGAGACGTTCTATGAAAGTTAAAAATCAGGCGTCAGCCGTAATGGCCGAGAGCGAGAAAGAGATCGAGCTGACGTCGATTCTCGAAACGCTGGGCCGTCACTGGAAGATGATCGCGGCGACCGTGGCGGTCGTCTTCAGCATCGGGGTGGTGTACGCGTATTTCTCGGCCCCGATTTATCAGGCCGGCATGCTCGTCAGAGTCGACGACTCGAGCAATGGACAGCCGGCCGACTCACGCGACATGGTTCGGACCGCGGCCACGCTGTTCGATCAGCGTGCGACGGCCGAAGGCGAGATCCAGGTCATCGGATCGAAGTTCGTGCTCGGTCCCGTCGTCGATGCGCTCAAGCTGTACATCCAGGCAGCGCCGCATCGCTTCCCGATCATCGGGGGCATGGTCGCCCGCATGAACGATGAAACGTCGACTCCCGGTCTCTTCGGCCGCGGCGGTTACGCATGGGGCGCCGAATCGATCGACGTGTCCGCGTTCGACGTGCCGAAGAAATACGAAGGCAAGGAATACACGCTGCGCTATCTCGGCAACGGCCAGTATCAGGTGCGCGGCCCGGGCGTCGAAACGGGCGTCGGCGGCCAGGTCGGCAGCGTGCAGCGTTTCGACACCGACGCCGGTCCCATCTCGCTGCTCGTGGGCTTCATCCACGGCGAGAAGGGCGTCGAATTCGATCTGACGCGTAACTCGCGCGTGTCCGCTATCGATCGTCTGCAGAATTCGCTGGCGATCGCCGAGCAGGGCAACAAGTCGGGCGTCATCAGCACGACACTGGAAGGCAAGGACCCGGTGCTCGTGGCGGCGACGATCAACGAACTGTCGCGCATGTACGTGAAGCAGAACGCCGATCGTCGCGGGATCAACGCCGAGAAGTCGCTCGAATATCTCGAGCAGCAGCTTCCCGACGCCAAGCGTCAGATGGAAACGGCCGAAGACAACTACAACGCGTATCGCAACAGCCGCACGCTGTTCAATCCGGACGAAGAAGGCCGCATCGTGATGCAGCAGGCTTCGCAAGCGGATGCGCAGTTGCTCGACCTGAAGCGCCGTCGCGCCGACCTGGCCGTGCACTTCTCGCCCTCGCACCCGAGCGTGGTGGTGATCGACCAGCAGATCGCGGCGACCGAGAAGTACATCAACGACCTGGCAGCGCGCGTCAAGGCGATGCCGCAGGCCGAGCAGGGCGCGCTTCGTTTGCAACGCGACGTGCGCATGAGCACCGACGTCTATTCGGCATTGCGCAACAACATTGAAACGATGCGCCTCATCAAAGCCGGCCGCACGCCGACGGTGGAGCTGCTCGACCACGCCGAAGTGCCCGAGCGTCCCGTCAAGCCGGTCAAGGCGCTGGTGCTCGTGATCGCGGCTGGTATCGGTCTGTTCCTCGGCATCGTGATGGCGTTCGCTCGCGACTTCCTGTTCAAGGGCGTGCTCGATCCGAAGGAACTGGAATCGAAGACGGGTCTTTCGGTATTCGCGACGATTCCGGACAGCGAGCGTCAGAAGGAACTCGCGAAGCGCATCGCCGAGAAGAAGCCGGAACAGCTCGCGCTCGCCTCGCGTTACCCGACCGATCCGGCTGTGGAAGGCCTGCGCATGATGCGCTCGTCCCTGCAGTACGCCTTGATGGATGCGCCGAACAACGTCGTGATGCTCGCGGGTCCGCTGCCCGGCATCGGCAAGTCGTTCGTCTCCGCGAACCTGGCGACGCTGCTCGCCGCCGGCGGCAAGCGCGTGCTGCTCGTCGACTGCGACCTGCGCCGTGGCCACCTGAACCAGTACTTCGGCCTGCCGCGCGGCAAGGGTCTCGTGGATGTCGTGAACGGTTCGGCCACGCTCGAAGAGACCGTGCATCGCTCGGTGCTGAACAATCTCGACTTCGTCCAGTGTGGCTTCTATCCGCCGGACCCGGCCGAGCTGCTTTTGTCGGACGCATTCACGGAATCGGTGAATCGCGCATCGGCGGAATACGACATCGTGCTGCTCGACGCACCGGCCATTCTGGCGGTGTCCGACACGGCGATCATGGCGCCCGTCGCGGGCTCGATCTTCCTGGTTGCGCGTTATGGGGATACGCGTTCCGGGGAAATCTCGGAGTCCGTGAAGCGGCTCGAACAATCGGGCGCAAGCGTCACCGGCGTGTTGCTCAACGGCTTCAAGGTGCACTACGGCAACTATGCCCAGGCGCGCCAGTACGGCGGCTACGCCTACGCTGCCTACAAGGCCGACAAGGAAGACTAGAGACTGACTCATCCGGCATTTGCTTCAGCTGGACCCCGAATCGAACAGCAGTACTAAATAAACGTCCTGAGTTGCATAACGAGGAGAAGTGAATATGTTCTCGCCGCAAGAGTTGAAACTCGGCATTGTCGGATTGGGCTACGTTGGCCTGCCGCTCGCCGTCGAATTTGGCAAGCGCCATCCCGTCGTGGGCTTCGATATCAATCGTGCGCGCATCAACGCGCTGCGCGAAGGGCGCGATGTCACGCTCGAAGTCGACGATGCCGAGCTGGCTTCCGCGACCTTCATGCAGTACAGCGCCGATGTAGAAGACCTGCGCAGCTGCACCGTGTTCATCGCGACCGTGCCGACACCGATCGATCACTACAAGCGTCCGGACCTGTCGCCGCTGATCGGCGCATCGACGACCATCGGCAGCGTGCTCAAGAAGGGCGACGTCGTCATCTATGAATCGACGGTTTATCCCGGCGCGACCGAAGAAGAGTGCGTCCCGGTGCTCGAAAAGATGTCGGGCCTGAAGTTCAACGAAGACTTCTTCGTCGGCTACAGCCCCGAGCGCATCAACCCGGGCGACAAGTCGCACCGCCTGCCGGACATCAAGAAGGTCACGTCCGGCTCGACGCCCGAAGTGGCCGATTTCGTCGACGAGCTCTATCGCGGCATCATCACGGCCGGCACGCACAAGGCGAGCAGCATCCGCGTCGCCGAAGCGGCCAAGGTGATCGAGAACACGCAGCGCGACGTGAACATTGCGCTGATCAATGAACTGTCGATCATCTTCAACAAGATGAACATCGACACCGAATCCGTGCTGCTCGCGGCCGGCACGAAATGGAACTTCATCCCGTTCCGCCCGGGCCTCGTCGGCGGCCACTGCATCGGCGTGGATCCGTATTACCTGACGCACAAGGCGCAGGCGATCGGCTATCACCCGGAGATCATCCTCGCCGGGCGCCGCCTGAACGACAGCATGGGCAACTATGTCGTCTCGCAGCTCGTGAAGACGATGACCAAGCGCGACATCGCCATTTCGGGCGCGCGCGTGCTCATCATGGGTCTCACGTTCAAGGAGAACTGCCCGGACCTGCGCAACACGCGCGTGGTCGACATCATCGCCGATCTCAAGGAGTACGGCGTCCAGGTCGACGTGTACGACCCGTGGGTCTCGAAGGAAGAGGCGCATCACGAGTACGGCATCGATCCGATCGATCAGCCCGCCAAGGGCGTCTACGATGCGGTCGTGCTCGCGGTGGCGCACAAGCAGTTCGCCGATGAAGGCGCGGAAGGCATTCACGCCTACGGCAAGTCGCAGCACGTGCTGTGCGACCTCAAGTACGTTCTGCCGCCCGAGGCGAGCGACATGCGTCTCTGAGGTTCGGTGGCATCGGCATTGACCGGTGCAGGCCGTCGCACAACATCGCCGCGGTTCGGCTCCCGGAATTTCGGGGGTTGCCCGCGGCGATGTCAACCGGACGTTCGGAGTTCGCAATGAAGATGCCCAAGGTAGTTCTGTACGCCAACACCGATTGGTATCTGTTTAATTTCCGGCTTTCGTTCGCTCGCAAACTGCGCGACGCGGGTTTCGAAGTCATTCTGTTGTCACCCGACGGCGAATACGGCCCGAAGCTGCGCGATCAGGGTTTTCGCTGGCATGCGGTGCCGATGAACCGGCGCAGTCTGAATCCGCTGCGCGAACTGGCGCTCGTGCTCTGGCTCGCGCGCTTCTTCCAGCGCGAAAAGCCGCAACTGGTGCACGGCTTCACGATCAAGAGCGCGGTGTACGGCTCGTTCGCGAGCAAGCTCGCAGGCGTGCCGGCGCGCGTGAACGCGGTCGCGGGGATGGGCTACGTCTTCACGAGCCGCGATCTGAAAGCGCGTATCTTGAAGCCGGTCGTGCGCACGGTGATGCGCTCGGCGCTGAACGGCCGCGACAGCATTCTCGTCCTGCAGAATCCGGACGACATCAAGCTGTTCGAAGCCGCGCGCATCGTCGAGAAGCAGTCGATTCGTCTGATCAAGGGATCGGGCGTCGATCTGACGCGCTTCAAGGTGCGCGAGGCGTCGCCGGACGATGCGGCCAAGCCGCTGCGCATTCTGCTGGCGGCGCGGCTCGTGTGGGACAAGGGCATCGAAGAATATGTGGAGGCGGCGCGCATGCTGCGCCGCGAGAATCGCACCGTGCGCTTCCTGCTCGCGGGTTCGCCCGACGACGGCAACCCGGCATCGGTGAGCACGGCGATGGTGCAGGGCTGGGTGAAGGAAGGGCTCGTCGAATGGCTCGGTCATGTGAGCGACATGCCGAAGCTCTTCACGGAAGTGGATGTGATGGTGCTGCCGAGCTATCGAGAAGGCTTGCCGAAAGCGCTGATCGAAGCCGCGGGCTGCGCGCTGCCGCTCATCACGACGGACGCGCCGGGCTGCCGCGAAGTGGTCAGCGAGTCGGGCGTGGATGGTTTGCAAGTGCCGGTGCGCGATGCACGCGCGCTCGCCGATGCGATCCGCCAGCTCGACGACGACCGCGCGCTCGCGAGAAAGCTGGGCCTCGCCGCGCGCGAGAAGGCACTGAAGAATTTCGACGAACGCATCGTCATCGAGAAGACGCTCGCCGTGTATCGCGAGCTGGTTCCCTCGATCGCGATCGAAGACGAGCGCCGCGAACACGCCGCGCCCGTCGGCAAATTTGGAGACTTTCATGTCTGATCGTTACGAATCGATCCGTCAACAACTGACGCGCACGCCGCAGAAGTGGCTCATTACCGGCGTCGCCGGGTTCATCGGCTCGAATCTGCTCGAAGCGCTGCTGAAGCTCGACCAGGACGTCGTCGGGCTCGACAACTTCGCGACCGGGCATCAGCGCAATCTCGATGAAGTGCGCTCGCTCGTGACGCCCGCGCAATGGGCGCGCTTTCGCTTCATCGAAGGCGATATCCGCAATATCGACGATTGCCGCACCGCGGTGACAGGCGTCGCGCACGTTCTGCACGAAGCGGCGCTCGGCTCGGTGCCGCGCTCCGTGAACGATCCGATCACGACGCACGAAGTCAACATCAGCGGCTTTCTGAACATGCTCGTCGCCGCGCGCGACGCGAAAGTCGAGAGCTTCACTTACGCCGCGTCGAGCTCGACGTATGGCGACCATCCGGGCCTGCCGAAAGTCGAGGATCGCATCGGCCAGCCGCTTTCGCCGTATGCGGTGACGAAGTACGCCAACGAGCTGTACGCTTCGGTCTTTGCGCGCACGTACGGGTTGAACGCCATCGGTCTGCGTTACTTCAACGTGTTCGGCAAGCGCCAGGATCCGGACGGCGCGTATGCGGCCGTGATCCCGAAGTGGACGGCCGCGCTCATCGACGACGAACAGGTGACGATCAACGGTGACGGCGAAACGAGCCGCGATTTCTGCTTCATCGACAACGTGGTGCAGATGAACATCCTCGCTGCGCTCTCCGAGCCGCAAGCGCGCAATCAGGTCTACAACGTCGCGGTCGGCGATCGCACGACGCTCAATCAGCTCTATGACGGCTTGAAGCGCGTGCTCGCGGATAACGGCGTCATCAACGAAGGCAGCCCGGTGTATGCGCCGTTCCGCGCGGGCGATGTGCGTCATTCGCAAGCGAACGTCGATAAGGCCGCGCAACTGCTCGGCTATGCGAGCGCCATTCCGCTCGCCGACGGACTCGCGATCGCGATGCCGTGGTACATCCGCTTTCTGTCGCAGCGCCGCGTGCCGGTCGAAGCCGAACTCGCGACGAGGCCCGCATGAAAATAGTCGTTTTCATCTACTCGATGCACGGCGGCGGCGCTGAACGCGTCACTGCCAATCTCGCGAACGAGTGGGCGGCGCTCGGCTGGGAAGTGACCGTCGTCACGCTGACAGCCGGTGAAGGCGATGTCTATCCGTTTCATCCGGGCGTGAAGCGCCTCGAGCTGGGGCTCGCGGGCGGCGTCGAGGGCGGCGGCTTCGTGCGTACGCTGATGTCGAACGCGAAGCGCGTGCTCGCGTTCCGCAAGGTGTTGCGCGAGACGAAGCCTACTGTCGCGCTCGGCGTCATGGCGACGGCCAACGTGCTCGCCGTGCTTGCGGGCATCGGGCTGCCGTACAAGATCATCGCGAGCGAGCACACGCATCCGCCGCGCGCGCCGCTCACGCCGTTCTGGGAGCGTCTGCGGCTCTTGACGTATCGCTTCGCGGACAAGGTCGTCGCGCTCACCGACGAAACCCGCGACTGGATCGAAACGCATTGCCGCGCGACAGACGTCAAGGTGATTCCGCCGCCGTTCACGCTGCCTATCGCGCGAACGAATCCGATCATCGAGCCGAAAAGCGTCGTGAAGGACGGGCGCAAGTTGTTGCTCGCGGTCGGACGGCTCTCACCCGAAAAAGGTTTCGACAGCCTCATCGATGCGTTCAGGAAGATTGCCGGCGCGCTGCCGCAATGGGATCTGGTGATCGTCGGCGAAGGGCTTGCGCGTGCGAGTCTCGAACGCCGTGTCGAAGAGGCGAAGCTGCGCGGCCGCGTGTTTCTGCCTGGCCGCGCGGGCAACGTCGCGGACTGGTACGAGCGCGCCGATCTCTACGTGCTGAGTTCGCACTTCGAGGGCTTCTCGATGACGCTCGTCGAAGCGATGGCGAGCGGCTGCGCGGCCGTGAGCTACGACTGCGATTCGGGTCCGCGCGTGATCGTCACGCACGGCATGAACGGCCTGCTCGTGAACCCGGTCGGCGATGCGAGCGCGCTCGCGAAGTCGCTCGAATCGCTGATGAAGGACGACGCAGAACGTCATCGCATGGCGCTTTGCGCGACGTCGGTCAACGACACGTTCGCGTTGTCGAAGACCATCGCGCTGTGGCAGGAAGTGTTCGAAGAGTCGGGCGTGAAGGTGCCGCGTCGCGCGGAACTCCACGTTCCCGCAGCCGGACGATGAGGAGCCACGACCGATGAAGATCATGCTCGTGGTCAGTTCGATGGGAAGCGGCGGCGCGGAGCGCGTCGCGGCCTCGCTCGTCAATGCGTGGGCGCAACGCGGCGATACGGTGACGCTCGTCATCACGTATAGCGGCCGTGGCGCGTGCTTTTATCCGCTCGCGCCGAACGTGCGCTGCGTCTTCCTCGCCGATCGCGTGAAGGCCGGCGCGCGCATGCTGCAATATCCCGCGCGCTTTCGGGCGCTGCGTGCGCTGATCCGCGAAAGCGCGCCCGATGTGGTCGTGTCGTTCCTCTCGAACGTGAACATCACGACGATTCTCGCGACGCGCGGCCTCGGCATTCCGGTGATCGCGAGCGAGCACATCGATCCGTCCGCCGACGGCCGTTCGCAGCTCATGAGCCAGATGTGCCGCTTCGTTTATCCGGGCGCGGACCTGCTCACGCTGCTCACGGACAACATGGAGGCATCGTTCAGGAAGATGGTGCCGCGCGTGAAGCGCATCGAAGTGGTGCCCAATCCGCTGCCGGACGAGTTGTTGCTGTTGCAGCCCGAAACCATCGAGAAGAGCGCGCGCAAGCGGCTCGTCGCGGTCGGGCGTCTCAACACGCAAAAACAGTTCGATCTGCTGATCGATGTATTCGCGACGCTCGCGCCCGAGTTTCCGGACTGGGATCTGTGGATCTGGGGCGAAGGCCCGGAGCGCGCGGTGCTCGAAGCGCAGGTCGCGCAACTGAAGATGAACGAGCGCGTGCTGATGCCCGGCAAGACGACGACGCCTTGGGAAGAGATGGCGCGCTCGGATGCGTTCGTGCTGTCGTCGCGCTACGAAGGTCTGCCGATGGCGATGCTCGAAGGCATGGCGCTCGGCCTCGCGACGGTCGCGTTCGACTGCAAGAGCGGCCCGCGCGAACTCACGCGCGACGGCCAGGACGGCTTGCTCGTGCCGGCCGGCGACAAGGCCGCTCTGATCGATGCGCTGCGCCGCGTGATGTCGGACGAAGCGTTGCGCGCCGAGCTCGGACGCAAGGCGGCGGCATCGGTACGGCAGCGTTATTCGTCGCCGGCGATCCTGCGTCAGTGGGACGCGATCTTCGCGCAACTCGGCGCACGCTCGCGCGGCGGCGAAGGCAAGAGCACGGCTTATGCGCGTGCGGTGACGGGAGAGAAAGCGTAATGGTCGACCGGCGACAAGTGATCCGCTCGCTGCTGATGGGCGCCGTCGCCAGTGGAGCGGGCGTCGCCGGCTTCGACGCGCGCGCGGCGCAGAAACGCGATGTCGTCACCGACAAGTCGTTCGGCGTGAAGGGCGACGGCAAGACGAACGATCGCATCGCGCTGCAGCGGGCCATCGATCAATCCGTCGATTCGACCTTGCTCATCACGGGCAAGTGCCGTATCGACGACAAAGGGCTCGACCTGCGGCGCGATAGTCACCTGCGCTTCGCACCGGGCGCGTCGATCAAGCTGCTGCCGCACGATACGTCGTTCTATTCGATCTTCCGCATCTGGGACGTGAGCAACGTGCTCGTCGAGAACGCGGTGCTCGACGGTAGCAAGGAGCTTAACGCCGCGAAACCGGCGCTGCGTGAAAACGGTCACGGCATGGGCTTTTCGATTGCGGGAAGCACGGAGGTGACGCTCATCTCGCCGAAGACGATCGGCTGCTGGGGCGATGGCATCTATATCGCCAACAGCTACAACGTCGCGTTTAAGTACAGCAGCGGTATTCGCGTGGTGAATCATCACGCGGACCGCTGCCGCAGACAAGGCGTGTCGATCATCAGCGGACGCAACATCGTGTTCGAGAATCCGCTGTGGGAGAACATCGGCGGCACGCAGCCGGAAGCGGGGCTCGACGCGGAGCCGAACAGCAACGCCGATATTCTCGAGAACATTCGCATCGTCAATCCGACGACGCGCAATTGCCGGTACGGGATCATCGTCTGGCTGGAGGAGATCGTCGGGCCGATGCCCAAGCATGTCGATATCGGCATCACGAATCATCGCGACGAAGGCGCGAGCGATGCCGCGTTCGCCGTGTCATCGCTCAAGCTGAATGGGCGCAAGGTGTCCGGGCAGATCGCGAGTCATTCGCCGACATGGGTGAGTCCGAAGATGTCGACAGTGGAAAGCATCGATTACGACAAGGCGGGACCGAAGATCATCGTCACCAACCTGAGGCTCGTGCCATGAAAGCCGCGCCCACACACAATAACTAAAGCGGAAAAAAGGCCAATACGATGCAAGCAACGACAATGAACAATACGGCGCAGCAAAGCGCACAGAGCGCGCAGAGCGAACCGATACGACGCATGACCGGATTCGCGTACTTCATGACGCCATCCGGCTGGGCGTTCCTTGTGCTCGCGGCCACGGCGCTCTCGATCGTCGCGTTCCGCGAGCGCAGCGTCGGCCTGATCTTCGACCAGGAAGCGTACATCCAGTACTTCCGCTCGACCGACTGGCACTGGCTCGTGCAGTTCTATCAGAACCGCGAGTCGGATATGGGCTTTCTCATCAGCCTCATCACGGAAGAGCTGGGCTGGCGCTCGTGGGTCATCCTCCTCAATGCGTTCGGCGTGTCGCCCGAAGGCGGCATCCGCATTACGGTGGTGCTGCTTAACCTGGTCGTGATGTATTCGCTGTTGCAGACGCGCAGGCCGCTCATCGGTCTCGTTCTGTGGCTCGTGATTCCGTATGCGCTCGCTACGGTCGGTCTGTTCCAGATCCGCCAGGGCTTCGGTCTGGCCATCGCGATGCTCTTCGCGCTGCGCTTCAATAAGCCGACCATCGGCATGGGGCTCGCGAGCTTCGTGCACACGACCTTCGCGGTGCCTACGGCGTTCCTGATGACCGCCGGTTTCATCGGCGAGCAAAGGAAAGCGCGCGCGCTCGTCGCGGTGAGCGTGGTGGCGATCGTGCTTGCGTCGGCGGCGAAGTTTCTGTTTGCGACCTACGGCGGCCGTCGTATCGACGAGTACTCGGGCTATCAGGAAAACTTCACGATCAAGCTGCTGTCGCTGCTGCTGTTCTACACGATGGCATCGGTCATGGTGCTCTACTCGACGTGGCGCGCGCAGGATACGCAGCGTCAGCGCGCATTCACGCGGCTGTCGATCATGCATGTCGGACTCTTCGTGTATCTCGTCGTTGCGTTCTTCGTGTTTCCGTTCGCGAAGGGCCGCGTCTGGTATTGCGTGCCGCTGCTGCTGCCGTTCCTCGCGCCCGAGATCAAGTTCAAGAACGCGATGGTTCTCGTCATCACCTTCGGCGTGTTCGTGGCCGTCGCAGCCGACGCCACGAAGAGTTATTTCGAAGGCGTCTATCACTACTTCCTGATGCCCTGACGACGATGTCCTACTTCCTGATTTCGCTCGATTTCGAACTGATGTGGGGCGTGCGCGACCATCGCTCGATCGCCACATACGGAAAGAACATTCTCGGCGTGCGCGAGGCGATTCCGGCGATGCTCGACATGTTCACGAAGTATCGCGTGAAGGCGACGTGGGCGACGGTCGGCATGCTGCTGTTCGATAACAAAAAGGACCTGCTCGCGAATCTGCCCGACGTCCGGCCGACTTATACCGATACGAAGCTGAGTCCATACGCCAACGGTTATCTCGATTCGATCGGCGATAACGAAAAGAGCGATCCGTACCACTATGGTCTGTCGCTCGCGCGTCGGATCGTCGATACCGAAGGCAGCGAGCTCGCGAGCCATACGTTCTGCCATTACTACGCACTCGAAGCAGGGCAGAACAGGGCGCAGTTCGCCGCCGACATGGAAGCATCGGTCGCATCGATCCGGCGTCTCGCCGATCCGCCCGCGAGCATCGTGTTTCCGCGCAATCAGGTGAACAACGCGTATCTGTCGGTGTGCGCGGAGCAAGGGCTCGTCGCGTATCGCGGCACGGAGCGCAGCTGGATGTATCGCGAAACCTCGCGCGCCGATGAAGCGGCGATGCGCCGCGCGGCGCGTCTCGTCGATACGTACATCAATATCTCAGGCGATCACGCGTTCGATCCGCGCCCGGCTCGCGGACTCATCGACGTGCGTTCGAGCCGCTTCCTGCGTCCATATGCGCGCAACAAGCGCGCGCTCGAATGGCTGCGCATCCATCGGATCAAGCAGTCGATGACGTCGGCGGCGCGCACGGGGCGTTCGTTCCACTTGTGGTGGCATCCGCATAACTTCGGTGCGAATCTGGCCGAGAACCTCGGCGTCCTCGAAGCGGTGCTGAAGCATCACATGTACTTGAGAGAGACCTACGGCATGCAGCCCGCGACCATGGCGGAAGTCGCGCGGGCGACGCAATCGGAAGAAAGCCGGCTTGCGGAGATGGAATTCGGTTTGTTCGTATGACGAAGTAATCAGGAAAGACAAGACGCTAGAAAATAACCCGCACGGCGGGCGCGATGCAATGGCGATGTCCATTGCATCGCGCTGGCGCGTGCGCGGCAAAAAAGAAGTTCTTGGGGGAAGCGCGATGAACTTTCGTAACGACATCAACGGCCTGCGCGCGTTCGCGGTTCTCGCGGTCGTCCTTTTCCACTTCGATGTGCCCGGCTTCAAAGGCGGCTTTCTCGGCGTCGACGTGTTCTTCGTGATCTCCGGTTATCTGATGACGAGCATCATCTTCAGACGCCTTTCGAAGGACAGCTTCTCGGTGCTCGAATTCTATGGCGATCGAGCGCGGCGCATCATTCCGGCGCTCGCGTTTCTTTGCTTCGCGCTCGGTGTGTTCGGCTGGCTGATATTCCTGCCTTCCGAGTTTCGCGCGTTCGGCAAGGCGGCGGGATCGAGCCTCGGCTTCTTTTCGAACATCGTTTACTGGCGCGAAGCGGGTTACTTCGATACGCGCTCGCATCTGAAATGGCTGCTGCATACGTGGTCGCTTTCCGTCGAGTGGCAGTTCTATCTGCTGTATCCGCTCGGCATTCTGCTCGTGCGCAAGCTCTTCGGGCGACGCGGGACGAAGATCGCGCTCGTCGGCGCCGCGCTCGTTTCGTTCGCGGCTTGCGTCTATCTCTCCGATCCGACGAAATGGCCGACGGCCGCGTTCTTCCTGCTGCCGACGCGCGCATGGGAAATGATCGCGGGCGGGCTCGTCTATCTGTTCCCGTTGACGGCGGGCAGGCCCGTGCGCCGCACGCTGGAATGCATCGGCCTCGCGATGATCGCGTACGGCGCGGTCATGTTCAACGAGAACAACGAATGGCCGGGCTACCTCGCGCTCGTGCCGGTGCTCGGCACGGCGTTCGTGATTCTCGCGGCGCGCAGGCATTCGATCTTCACGGGCAATCCGCTCGCGCAGTTCATCGGCAAGATTTCGTACTCGGTCTATCTCTGGCACTGGCCGTTCGTCGTCGCGCTCACGTACTTCGACAGGGAAGGTTCGCTGCGCTGGCGCGCGGCCGCGATCGCGGGCGGCTTCGTCATGGGCTATCTGTCGTATGCGCTCGTCGAGTCGAAGACCAGGAAGCCGCCGGCGCGAGACGAGGCGCGCGCCTTTCCGCGCTTCATCACGCTGCGTCCGATTCTCGCGTTCACGCTGCTGCTGGCAATCGGCGGCGGCAGCATCTATGCGAGCCAGGGCGTGCCGAATCGCTTCGACCGTTCGGTGTTCATCGCCGATAGCGAGACCTACGACACGAATCCGCATCGCACGAAGTGTCACATGATGATCGATCCGTGCGATGTCGCGAACAAGCAGAAGGAGAGCCGCGTCGTGGTGCTCGGCGACAGTCACGCGGAAGCGATCGCCGAAGCGGTCGTCGACGCCGTGCCGAACGGCAAGCCCGATGATGTGCTGCTCATCACGATAGAAGGTTGCCCGACGATCTACGGCATTCGCCGCGGCAATGGCGATTGCTTCGATCAGGACCGCAAGTACATCGATATCCTGAGCCGCGATCAGAGCGCGAAGACGCCGGTCATCATCGCGAATCACTGGTCGCAGTACTGGTCCGGTCCGACGATGGACGACTTCGCGTTCGTCAATCCGGAGCAGCCGGCGCAGACATCGACGCCGTTCACGACGGAGTTGTATCGCGAGCACTTGCTATCGACCGTTTGCCGCATCTCGAAGATTCGCCCGGTCTATCTCGTCGAACCGATTCCCGAGTTCGACTTCAACGTGCCGCTGACGCTCGCGCGCGAGAAGATGCGGGATCCGAAGGCGCCCGATCTGTCGATCACCATGTCGGATTACGTTCAGCGCAATGGCGCGTTGCTGCAGGCGATGCATCAGGCACACGATCAATGCGGTATCCATCTGCTCGACCCGCGTCCGTTCCTGTGCCCGGACGGCAAGTGCATGGGCTCGCACGATGGCCGGCCGCTTTATTCCGACTTCCATCACATGAGCGAATACGGCAACCGCTTCCTCGTGCCGATGTTCCGGCGCGTCTTCGAACAAGGTTGAAAGCAGGTGCTTATTGCGGCGTGCCGGTATCGTGCTGCGCGCCGTTGCCGGTGAACGGCGGCGCATAGCGCGTCCAGAAGATATAGCTCGCGAGCACCGCGATCGCGCCGATGCCGGTCGCGAGCAGCACGCCCTGCGCGCCGTAGTAGCGCACGAGAATGACGTTGCCGATGATCTTCGTCGCGAAGCCGATCAGCGAAATGACGGAGATCGCGCGATAGCGTGTCTCGCTCGCGAACAGCTGCACGAGCACGCACATGCCGAAGTAGAACGGCACTTGCAGCAGCCCGTAGCGAAAGAGCGTGGTGACGGCGATGGTGTCGTCGGCCGTGAACGCGCCTTTCTGAAACAGCAGCTTCACGACGTACGGCGCGAGCGCATACGCGAGGATGCTGCCGGTCAGGCCCAGTACGGTCATGATGCCGGACCACTTCAGCGCGGTGCTGCGTGCGCGCGCATGATCGCCGCGATGAAGAATCTCCGCGAGAATCGGCAAGGTCGCGCGCGTGATCGCGAGCGCGCCCATGCTGAGCACGAGCGAGAGCAGCCGGTTCGCGTAGCCGAGCGTCGCGATGGCGCCGTCGCCTTGCTGCGCCATGAAGTACTGATCGATCGGAAGCCACAGACTCGCGACGACCGCGCCGATCGTGAGCATGCCCATCGAGCGGATCGTCGATGGCCACTGCTTCGCGCGCATCGAAACGCGCGGCCGGGCGGGCATCGTGTCGGCTCGCCTGGCGAGCACGCGCAGCCACGCGGCCTGCACGACGAAGCCGAGCGACGTCCCCATGACGAGCGGAAAAATCGATTCGTTGTTGCGCGCGGCAAGCACGAAGACCAGCAGGCCGATGGCCGGCACGCATTCGAGCAAGGTGTTGATGTGCTTGCCCGACGCCTGCAGCCGCGACGACGAAATGCAGATCGTGAAGGTCAGCACGCCGACCGGCGTCATGCTGATGATCATCGCGCGGCACATGTCGCGTGTGGATTCGGCGAGACTGCCCGCGATGACATCGGCGAGATAAGGCCAGAAAAGCCATAGCAGAAGCGACGAGCCGAGGCCGAGCACGAGGCCCACGCCTTCCAGCTCGCCGAGAAAACCGTTGCGCTGCGACTTGTCTTCCTGAAGCGAGACGAGCGCGGGAACGAGCAGCACGGCGAGCACGTTCGTGAGCATCGTCGGCAGCCAGGTGACGAGCGTGAGCGCGAACTGATAGGCGTCGACCGTGCCGCTGATCCCGTAGCGATACGCGATCGCCATTTCCTTCGACGCGCCGATGCACTTCCCGGCGATCACGAAGATCAGCAGGACGACCGCGCTTCTTGCGATTCTCTTGTGATCCTGATGCACGCCGCCGAGACGTCGTCTCACCGATTGCACTGCTGCGCTCAGCACGGGTCCTCCTGCGTGGGAGCCTTTCGCCGCATGGCCTGACGTCGATACGAAAGCGCCGTGCGACAGAAATCACGCGAAGGCCCGCGGCTTTCGCGTGAGAGAGGAGAGCGTGCACCAAAACGGGCGGCGTGACTGTTCGCTAAGGCACCTCGCCATGCCGAAGCCGGCCCTTCATACCGCGCCTGTCTGCCACGGACGCATGATGTAGCGCGCCGCCCGCTCGGGCGTGGCGTCGTCGGTCAGAATGCGCGCCGGGCAGCCGGCCACCGTGACGTTCGGCGGAATATCCTTCGTCACGACGCTGCCCGCGCCGATCGTCACGTTGTCGCCGATGGTCACGTCTTCGATGATGCAGACGTTCGGCCCGATATACACGTTGTTGCCGATGGTAGCCGCCTTGCCGTGATTCGATCCGATGGTCACGCCCTGCGAGATGTTGCAGTTCGCGCCGATGACCGCCGTCGGGTTTACCGCGATCGTGCCGATATGACTGATATAGAAGCCCGGCCCGATGCGCGTGCGCGGACTGATCACGAACCCGAAGCGGCGCTGCTTCAGACGCACGATGTGGTTGAGCACGAGGCGCATGGGCCGCGACGACGCGGCGCTCGCGAGGCGCAGCCAGAACATGTAGTTGAACCCTTCGTTCAGCATCAGTTGCTCGAGAAGGAGCATGACGCTGTACTCGCCCGTATAGCGATAGAGATCGCTTTTGATCAGATCAAAGGTTTTCATCGCGGTGTATCCGCTGGTCGTGTGATTTCTTGTAATACCTCCGGCCGGAATCGGCCGTTCCCCCAACTGTGCTGAGCGCACCAAATCCGAGACTAGTCTTTCTGTCCAACCGGGTCAGTGCGAAACGGAACATATGACCGGCTGGCAATCGAAACGATTCCAACTTTCGCCTGTTTTGTCTGTTGAATAAACCGGTTTCTTTAATCAGATCATTAGCGTTTCGGTCGAATCCCAAGCTGCGCGCGGGATTCAGCGGAAAATGATCCGATTCGTAAAAACCCGATAAGGGTATGCCCTGTAGGGTCTTTCGTCTTTTGAATGAAAAAAGTTTTTGGACCGCACTTACAAAATCCGATTCGTCGGATGAAATCGTTTAAAACGGTACTTACTTGAATGTAATGTTGGGACTGCAACCGTGCAGAAGCGGCAATTTTGGTGCGCGTCTGGATAATCGTCGGCGGATTGACCGGTCAATAAGGCGAAATAATCGGGGGATTGTTGCTCGTTTCGGCATACGAAAGGCGGTCTGCAAGCCCCGCCGGGCCTTCCGACGCGATAGGTCGCGCTCTCGGTGAACGTTCGTGTCGTTATAATCGATTCTTCAGACGATTATTAGTCATCGTACCCCAACTGGTTTGAAGTGGTGTTATTCATCTACCGTATTAACATTAAAAAAGCCGTAGATTAATTTGCTCGCCGTCGATTAAAAGCGGAAATACACAGCAATAAAGTCGCGGAAAAGCAAAATAATAAGTTACAAGCGTACATTTTGTAACAAGTGCCGGGTAGAAACGCCTCGTAACAATCTGTAGGATTTAAAAAAGACGGTAATTACTGCCGTCAGACTTCAGCGCTTCATCAGCCCGTTCGCGGGCCAATCAAGCGCGGGGTTGAGTGGGTACTTCCGGATTATCTGGCTCTCCCGACTCTGGTTCGTCCAATCCCGAAGTCGTCATGTTTTTCGCCGAGATGCCTTTCGGAGTCGCCGTGTGCGGCTGTCGAGCGCTGAGCGGCGCAATCGTTTGCGCCTGCTGAATTTGCGTTGGTCATCTCACGCCCATAAAGAAACGTTGCGTGCGGCCGTAGTCGCATGAACGGGTCCGCCCGTCGACAACGCACAACCAACTCGGAAAGACAATGCTTTCGAACAACACTCAGGCAGACACCCAGGCAGACAACACCGTCGTCGACACGCGTATCGCAACCCGTCGCAAACTCCTGACCTCGCTTATCGCGGGTAGCGGCGCGTTTGTGCTCGCCGCATGCGGCGGCGGCAGCGACAGCGCGGCCCCCGATTCGGTCGCCGATCGCTGGAGACGCCGTAACACTGGCAGCGGCGCCTCGACGGCGACGCCCGCGAGCTCGGCTTCGTCGGCAAGCGCCACGACGACCGCCAGCGCGCCGGCCGCGGCAAGCTCGACGAACGCCGCCAGCACGAACACCGCAGGCACCATCAACGCATCGTCGTTCGGCGTGAAGGCCGACGGCTCGACCAACGACCGCGCCGCGCTGCAAGCCGCCATCGACGGTTCCGTCGGTCAGATTCTTTTGATCTCGGGCCAGGTCCGCATCGACACGACGGGTCTCAAGCTGCGCACGAACACGCACATCCGCTTTGCGTCGGGCGCTTCGATCAAGCTGCTCCCGCACAACGCCGACATCTACCAGATGATGCTCATCGAAGACGTGAGCAACGTCATCGTCGAAAACGCGTACCTCGACGGCAGCAAGGAGCTGAACTCGGCTTCGGGCGGCGAGCACGGCATGGGCTTCTCGATCATCGGCGCACAGAACGTGCACCTGATCGCGCCGACCACGATCAATACGTGGGGCGACGGCATCTACATCAACGATAGCCAGAGCAAGAAGAACACGCCGACGTACAACCTCGTCGTCGACAACCACAAGGCCGACGGCTGCCGCCGTCAGGGTGTGTCGATCATCTCGGGCGACACGATCACGTTCAACAGCCCGATTTGGCAGAACATCACCGGCACGGCGCCGGCTTGCGGTCTCGACTTCGAACCGAACGACAACTCGGCCGTGTTCAAGAGCATCACGATCAACAGCCCGACGACGGCGAACTGCAAGGGCGGCGGCATCAACGTGTGGTTCGGCTCGCTGCCGGGTCCGATCAGCAAGACGGTCACGATCGCGATCAACAACCACGTCGACACGACCAGCCCCGGCGGTTCGTTCGCGGTTCAGGGTCTGTCGCTCGACGGCTACATCGTCAACGGTCAGATCAGCAGCACGAATCCGAAGTGGAAGTACCCGCTGATCGTCGAGCAGTGGGACAACGCGGGTCCGCGCATCAACGTCCAGAACCCGACGATCGTCAAGTCGTAATCGGCGATGAAATGAAAAACGCCATGCGGATGAATTTTCCGCATGGCGTTTTTTGCTTTTCCGCGCCGCCTACTTGAGCCAGTTGAGATTCACGGAATTGGCGATCGCCTGCAGCCCCGCCTGATTCGGATGCAGATGGTCGCCGCTGTCGTACGCACCGAGCATGACAGGCGGATTGGCCGGATCGCCGAGCGCGGCGGCCTGATCGAGCACGGCGTCGCAGCCGCTGTCGGGCGTCGCGACGAACGCGTTCACCGCTTGCCGCGTCGCTTCGATGTCGGCCGTCCACGGCGACACGCCCTCGAACGGCGTGAGCGTCGAGCAGATCGCCTTGACGCCCGCCGCGTGCGCGCTCTGCGTCAGTTGCGCGAACGCGCTGTTCAGGCGCGCGGCCGTCGGCGGCGATCCGCCGATCAGGTTGTTGACGGCATCGTCGGAAATGATGACCCACTTGACGTTGTACTTGTCGAGCACGTCGCGCTGGAAGCGCGTGAGGCCGGCATCGCCCGCGTCGTTCGTGAAGAAATCGTTGCCGGCGATACCCTGATTCAGCACGCCCACCGTCATGCCCGCCTGCTGCAGACGCGCGGCGAGCAGGTTGGGCCAGCGGCCGTTCGTGTTCGGCGGCGAATCGATGCCGTCCGTGATCGACGCGCCGAACGCGACCACCGCGCCCGTCGCACTGGCGTTCTGCACGACGACGTCGGTGAGGAAGTAATACGACTGCGCGCCGAGCGCGTTGACCACGCCGCCCGCGAATTCGGTGTCGGCGCTGACATCGCCGGGCGCGACGTACACGTCCTGCAGGCCTTCGGCGTGGCCGGTGGTTTCCGATGGCGTCTGCTGCGGGAGATAGGCGCTGACGACGATGTCCGACATCGCCGGCACCGCGATCGCGATCGGATCGCTCATCTCCGTCTTGCCGGGCGGAATCGTCACGAAGGGCTGACCGTTGAAGGTGACGGCCCGGTCGCTGCCCGGCACGGTGCGTTTGCCGTCGGCGCGCAACGCGACGCGCACGTCGCCGATCACGAGCGGCTCGCTGCCGTACTGATTGGAAAACTGGACGCCGGCGGCCGTCCCGCCGATGCTCGTGTGCACGATCTGCCGGATCGTCTGATTATTGAAGCCGCCGCCGCCGACGATCATCGGCGCGGTGCTCCAGGTACCGGTCCACGGCAGGGTAGCGCTGATGTTCTGCGCAAAACTCGACGACGTAAGCGGCAAGGCGAGCGCGGTGGCCACGAGGGCTCGCTTGAGGCGAGGAAATCGCTTGTTCAACTTGTTCTCCGAAACCAGCCTGGAATGAGATAGACGTCTCGCAGTGCGCGAGACTTTTGGCGGGCGCATGTGGCCACAGCGCGCCGGGGTGCGCGGCGAAATCTTTGAATGCGTTTGTTTCGCCTTGGTGAATCGGAGCACCATTTGTGCGCGTGCTCTGTGCGCGCGCGCTCATTTCGGCCGATAGGCAAGTCTTTCGTCGCTAGCTCGCAACTAACTGTCTACGCAAGCCCCCGCCTTTGTTCGCGGGCGG
Organism: Caballeronia sp. ATUFL_F2_KS9A; assembly: GCF_023630765.1. NCBI lineage: Bacteria > Pseudomonadati > Pseudomonadota > Betaproteobacteria > Burkholderiales > Burkholderiaceae > Caballeronia > Caballeronia sp. ATUFL_F2_KS9A. The sequence goes on from NZ_JALQEK010000049.1 coordinate 21,658, forward strand.
CGTAAGCGTTTACGGTTGCACGTCGGAAGCGGGCGCCGGAGAGCTTGCAGTTTCGCCGGGCGTGGGCAGGATCGGCGGCATCGTCGTAAACACTGGCGGTTGCGGCGGCTCTTCGGTCACTTCGGCGGCGGGCTCCGAAGGCGGCCGCTTCGGACGCACCGGATGCTGCGCCGCCGTCTGCGCGGTTTTCGGCTTGCCCGGCTTCGGCGCTTTCGAGAACGTCTCGTCGAACCAGGTTTTTGCGTTCGTGAGCATCGTTTGCCACATGCCCGGCGCTTCCTGCGTATCGAAGCGCGCGCGGGCATCGATCAGATGCGAACGCAGCGAACGCTGCATGAAGTCGCCGACGATCGGCAACGCGCTGTGCGCGCCTTGGCCCCAGTAATCGCTGCGCAGCGTGACGCGGCTGTCGTTGAAGCCGACCCACGCGCCCGCGACGAGTTGCGGATGCATCAGGATGAACCAGCCGTCGGCGTTGTCCTGCGTAGTGCCGGTCTTGCCCGCGACATCCGCGCGAATGCCGAAGCGCGTGCGGATCGTCGTGCCGGTGCCGCGGTTGATGACGTCGCGCATCACATCGACGAGCTTGCGCGTCGCATCGACGGACAGCGCGCGCTCGGGCGTGCTCTCGAACTGCGCGAGGATTTCGCCGTCCTTGTTCTCGATGCGCGTGACGAGCAGCGGCTCCATATAACTGCCGTCGTTCGCGATCGTGCCGTACGCCGACACCATTTCCCTCAGCGTCACCGGGCTCGTGCCAAGCGCGAGCGACGGCACCACGTCGAGATGACTGTCGTGCACGCCCATGTCACGCGCGAGCCGCGCGACGCGTCCCGGACCGACTTGTTCCATCAACTGCGCGGTGATGCGGTTCTTCGAATACGCGATGCCGTCGCGCAGGCTCACGGGACGGCCCGACGGCGGCGAGTCGTCGGTCGGGCGCCAGATTTCGTCGCCGCGTATCGGGATTTCGACGGTCTGATCGACGATCGTATCGGCCGGCTTCGCGCCGCGCTCGAACGCCGCGCCGTAGACGAAAGGCTTGAAGGTCGAGCCGGGCTGGCGGCGCGCCTGCGCGACGTGATCGAACGGATCCTGCGTGAAATCGCGGCTGCCGACCCACGCCTTGATCTGCCCGTTGCGCGGATCGAGCGCGACGAACGCGGCCTGCACGCGCGTCTTGTCCTCGCACAGCGCCTGCATGAAGGCGCGGTCCGAGCCGAGTTTCTTGATGGCGTCGGCGTCGTTCGCGCCGCCCGTGCGCAGCGCGCGGTATGCGTCCGTCTCGCGGATGAACGCGTGCCCGAGATCGGCGTTCGCGTTCGCGCAACCGGCGCGGCCGCCCCACGCCGCGTTGGCGATCGATTGCAACTGGTTGCCCTGCAGCGCGAGCGCGTTCGTCGCCATCGCCTGCAGACGCGAATCGATGGTCGTGCGCACGACGAGGCCATCGGAATAGATGTTGTAGTCGTTGTCGTCGGCCCAGCCGATCAGCCATTTGCGCAACTGCTGCGCGAAGTGCGGCGCGCGGCCGGGCTCTTCCGTCTGCCGCTCGAAGTCGATGCGCAGCGGACGTTTCTTCAGCGCGTCGAGTTTGGTCGCCGGCAAGTGGCCGAACTTGACCATCTGCCCGAGGACGATGTTGCGCCGGTCGAGCGCGCGCTCCGGATTGATCACCGGGTTGTAGTAACTGTTGCCCTTCAACATGCCGATGAGCGTCGCGCTTTCGAGCACGTCGAGCTGGCCGGCGGATTTGTCGAAGTAAGTGCGCGCGGCCATTTCGATGCCGTACGCGTTGTACAGGAACGGCACCGTGTTCAGATACGTTTCGAGAATCTCGTCCTTCGAATAGAGCGCTTCGATCTTGAACGCCGTGATCGCTTCCTTCAGCTTGCGCGTGAGCGTCTGCGAGCGGCCGATTTCCTCGGGATACAGATTGCGCGCGAGCTGCTGCGTGAGCGTCGAGCCGCCTTGCCGGTCGCCCGAGAACGTGCGCAGCGCCGCGCCCGCCGTGCGCCGGAAGTCGATGCCGTGATGCTGATAGAACCGCCGGTCTTCGGTCGAGATGAGCGCGTCGATCACCTGCGGCGAAATCTGCTTGAGACTCACCCATTCGCGATGCGTCGGCTTGAATTCGGCGAGGAGCTTGCCGTCGGCGGAATAGATCTGCGCGGGCTGATCGACTTTTGCACGGCGGATATCGCGGATACCGGGCGTGAACGGAATCAGCACCAGCACATAGATAAGAAAGAGCGCCGGCAGAAGGAGCAGCGAACGCGCACGCAGATGCGGACGCAGCCGCGACGCGAGGCGAGCCAGAATCGCCTTGGCCCAGGCTTTGAAATCAGACGCGGTCACAACGAAACGGGATGCCCGGACATGGAAAACCCTGAATCGTAGCGTAATTTTTCAGCAGGTCTTTCGCAAAAGTGTCGCCGACGCTACACCGCCCGCGTTCCCGCCGATTCGCCGATTGGAAACGCCGTCGTCGAAAGCACCTCACGCAACACGACGAACGTGCGGATCTGCCGCACGCCCGGCAGATAGAGCAGCTTTTCGGCGTGGAGCCGGTTGAAGCTTTCGCTGTCGCGCGTGCGGATCAGCATGAAGAAGTCGAATTCGCCGGTCACGACGTGGCATTCCATGCAGCCGGGCACTTTCTGCGCGGCTTTCTCGAAGGCGTCGAAGGAATCGGGCGTCGAGCGGTCGAGGATCACGCCGATCAAGACGAGCATGCCGGCATCGAGCGCTTTCGGATCGAGCAGCGCGACGGTCGCGCGGATCAGCCCCGCTTCGCGCAGCCGCTCGACGCGCCGCAGACACGCGGGCGGACTCAGATTGACCTTCTCCGCGAGCGCGACGTTCGAGATCGACGCATCGCGCTGCAACTGACGCAGGATCGCGCGATCGACGCGATCGGTCTGGACGCTTCCCGGATGCGGGTTTGGAGCGGATGCGGTTTTTTTCATTGCTTCAATGGGCTCCTGTACGAAATAAAAGTTAGCGAACAGCGTCTCGCGTCCAAAAACGTTAGGCCGAATGGCATTTTTTCGCAACCCGATCCGTCACGAGAATCTCTACGATTCTGTCATGCAGTCCCACCATCACGAGGATGCCGACATGAATCTGCAACGTTTTCCCCGCTATCCGCTCACGTTCGGACCGACGCCCATTCAGCCGCTCAAGCGCCTGTCCGCGCATCTCGGCGGCAAGGTCGAGTTGTACGCGAAGCGCGAGGACTGCAACAGCGGCCTCGCGTTTGGCGGCAACAAGACGCGCAAGCTCGAATATCTGATTCCCGAGGCGATCGCCGAAGGCTGCGACACGCTGGTTTCCATCGGCGGCGTGCAGTCGAACCAGACGCGCCAGGTCGCGGCGGTCGCGGCGCATCTCGGCATGAAGTGCGTGCTCGTGCAGGAAAACTGGGTCAATTACTCCGATGCCGTCTATGACCGCGTCGGCAATATCCAGATGTCGCGGATGATGGGCGCGGACGTGCGCCTCGTCGCCGATGGCTTCGATATCGGCATCCGCAAAAGCTGGCAGGACGCGATGGAAAGCGTGCGCGCGGCGGGCGGCAAGCCGTTTCCGGTGCCGGCGGGTTGCTCGGAGCATCCGCTGGGCGGCCTCGGTTTCGTCGGCTTCGCGGAGGAAGTGCGCGCGCAGGAAGCGGAGCTGGGCTTCAAGTTCGACTACATCGTCGTTTGCTCGGTGACGGGCAGCACGCAGGCGGGCATGGTGGTCGGCTTCGCGGCGGATGGGCGCGCGCGGCGCGTGATCGGCATCGATGCATCGGCGAAACCGGCGCAGACGCACGAGCAGATTCTGCGGATCGCGAAGCACACAGCGGAACTCGTCGATCTCGGCCAGGACATCACGCGCGACGACGTGATTCTCGATACGCGCTTCGGCGGCCCCGAATACGGCCTGCCGAACGAAGGCACGCTCGAGGCGATCCGTCTGTGCGCGCGGCTCGAAGGCGTGCTGACCGATCCCGTCTACGAAGGCAAATCGATGGACGGCATGATCCAGATGGTGCGCAACGGCGAATTCCCCGAAGGCTCGAAAGTGCTCTACGCGCATCTCGGCGGGGTGCCCGCGCTCAACGCGTACAGCTATCTGTTTCGCAACGGCTAGAACGCGCTGCGGAATGCGTCGAACAATGCGGCGACGCGTTCCGACGTATCCGCTTCGAAGACTGGCATGCGCGAGCCGAGCATGTGCGTGAGGATCGGCGGCGCGGGATCGCCGGGGCGCAGGATCGCGAGAATCTGCGCGCGGAGGTTTTCATCGACGAGCGCGGCCGTGTCGCGGCCGAGAAGCGCCGCGCCCGCGATATCCGGATCGTGTCCGTGGCGCTCGACGAGATCGAAGGCATCGGCATAAAGACGATCGAGGTTGCCGGCTTGAGCGTAACGCGCCATCAGAAAGAGCAGGTCGATCGCGTCCTTGCGGTCGGCGGCGTGCCGGTCTTGCCACGCGATGATCTTCAGCATCGCCTGCGCGGGCAGCGAAGCGACCGGCACGACGAGATCGCGCGCGACGCGCACGGCGAGCGCCGCATCGAGCGCCTGGCGAAAACCCGCGACGTTCATCCGCACCGAACCATCCGGCGGCCACGCGATTTCGCCGTGCGCGTCCTGCACGCCGCCGAAGGGCACGATATCGAGCCACGTGCGCTCGCCGGTCTGCGGCGCGTTGAAATTCAGCCGATGCGCCGAGCCTTTCGGCGCGGTGAAATGCCCCGACGCGACGAGCGCTTGCCGCAGCGCGTCGTGGCCGGTCCAGCTTTGAATCGAGATGCCGATATCGACGTCGGCGGTGGCGCGCGTCGCCTCGATGTCGTGGACGTGCGTGAGCAGGATGTCGCGCGCGCTCGCGCCGCCGACGAACCACGCGATGTTCGTCGCGTGCGACGCGGCGACGACTTCGCGCAGCATCGCGGAAAAGACGCCGGCGAGCGGGCGATGCGGCAGCAGTTCAAGCGGCAAGATAGCGTTCACGCAGCATCCTGGCGGTTTCGAGATTGCGCGGGTCGCCGCTCGCGACGAGATCCGCATAGACGATGAGCGGCGCGACGACGTTCGGCGGAAGACCATCGACGGGCGCGAGCGCCACGGGCGCGCGCAGGAATTCGACGTTTCCGGCGGGATCGGGCCGCAACCGCGCCGCCTTGATCCATTCGCGCGGCGCGGCGTCGGCGCAATACGCGGTGACGGTCGCGGGCTTCAGGTATTCCGTGAGTATCGCTGCGGCCGGCTCGCCGCCGAACTGGCATTGACCCGGCAGGCCGGGCACGTCGCGCCACCAGTCGTTCGACTCCGCGCGATAACGCCCGATCAGCAGCGATTCGCGCAATTGCCGCGGATACAGCGTCACCCATTCGTCGATGAGCCGTTCCTTGTCGGCGATTTGCAGGCCGGCGCCGTCGGGCCGCTCGAATACATCGCGATGATCGATGAGCGCCCGCACCGCGTTTTGCACCGTGCCGTGGCTCACGCCCGCGTGTTGCGCGATATCGCGATAGCCCCGTTGCAGCAGCGCGGGCGTGATGAGCAGGGCGGCCGTGACGCGCAACGTCGACTTCGTCCAAGTTTTCGAGCGGCGCGCCTTGCCGTGCGCGACGCGCGGACGGCCCGACACGATCACGACGACGCCATCGCCTTCGATGACGCTCGCGTTGCCGGCGAGATCGAGGGCATCGACGTTCAGATCGCGGCAGGCGCGGACCATGTCGGGTGAGAGATGCGCGGTAACGAGCGCGGGTTTCGCGCCGCCGTTCTGCGCGACCGAGGCGCTGAACGCGGATAACGCGCTGAACCGGTCGATGTTTTCCCGCACGATGACAGGGCGCTTGAAGCGCGCGCCGCCGACGCGGAATTCGATGGCGGCGTCGTAGCCGCCGCGCGCGGGTGGTTTGACGCTGCGTGCGGCGAAGCCGGTCGCCTCCGTGAAGGCGGCTGCGGCGGCTTCGGCGAGTTGGTCGGTGGGTGGCATCGGCGGGTTGGGCGTCCAATTTTGGTCAGTGTACACGAAACGTGGACAGAGATAAAAGTTGGACGGAGTTCGTCTTGCCGAAATCCACTCTAAGAATCATGAGGTGCGGAATCTCTACCCGACACCGCATTTCCCCTTCACGCCAATCAAAGATAACTACAAACGTAATCCAGCGTTTCCGTCACGTCGATATCGAATCGGCTTTTGCCCGGCACCGAGAACGATTCGCCCGCCTTATACGTCTTCCACTCATCGCTGCCGTCGAGCCGAATACGGCACTGGCCTGCCTGCACCTCCATGAGTTCGGGCGCGTCGGTGCCGAAGTTGAGCGTGCCCGGCAGGATCACGCCGAGCGTTTTCCTGGTGCCATCGGCGAAGAGAACCGTGTGCGACACGCACTTGCCGTCGAAGTAGACATTGGCGCGTTTGATGACGGAAACCTGATCGAATTGCGTTGCGGCGGTCATGATGATGGTCCTTTGGACGGTTGCGAGGGATGGTCCGCCATCATACAAAAAAGGCGATGCGACTCACATCGCATCGCCTGTTTCGAGCCAGCAAGAAGAATCAGCGATTCACGAGCCGTTTCGGCATCAGGACCGAATGCAACCGCATGTGGAGGCAAGACAGTCGCGAGAGCGTTTCAGGGATAAACCGCGATTGTCAGAGTTCCAAAACCGATACGATAGAATCGCGAACCAACTTCTGCTCGCGTTGGCAACGTTAGCGATCTCTCGCTTCATCTATTTATTGGCCGATCAATAGCTAGTTCGGACAGACCCATGGCAATAGCGATTCGAGGCGCTGGCATGCCCTTCAAGACATGCTGACGCTGTCGGCATACGGAGGATTGTTCCTTGCCGCATTCGGCGCAGCCACCCTTCTGCCTCTTCAATCGGAGGCTGTGCTTGTGGGCTTGCTGCTGAGTAAAAGCTATTCAACTGCAACGTTGATACTGGTCGCGACGATCGGCAACGTGTTGGGTTCACTGGTCAATTGGGTTTTGGGGCGATACATCGAGCGCTTCAAGAGCCGCCGCTGGTTTCCAGTGTCAGACGAGAAATTGGACCGCGCGCAGCGCATGTATCAACGTTTAGGGAAATGGTCGCTCTTGCTTAGTTGGGCGCCCGTCATTGGTGATCCTCTTACTCTCCTGGCTGGGGTGATGCGTGAGCCTCTTCTGCCATTCGTCGCGTTGGTCACGGTTGCGAAGCTCGGACGTTACCTTGTCTTGGCGGCTGTGACGATGCGATTGATCTAGATCGGTCGGCATCTTCAGATGTGTCCGCGCGCTGATACCCAGGCGACGCCGGGAACGCTTGTCTCGACGTAGTCATGGGGAATCGCCTCGCCTTTCTCCGAAGGCGAGGGGCTGCAACATAATGGAATCAGTCGAACATGTCGGGCTGCGTGGCGACGAGATCGTTCCAGATCGTCTGGAAGTGCAGCCAGCCGATGTAGTCGCTGCCCACATGCTCCCGGCTATAGCGCGCGCGGTCTTCGGGCACGAGCTTGGGCGTGATGCCGGTCGCTTCGATCATCAGTTGTTGCTGGCAGCAACGCTCGAGCGCGATGAACCAGAACGCCGCCGAATCGATGCTGTGGCGGCTCGCCGTGAGTAGGCCATGATTCTGATGGATCGCGGCCTTCACGCCCTTGAACGCATTCGCGACCTTGTTGCCGCCCTTCACTTCGACGGCGACCTTGCCGGCTTCATCGCCGATCACGACGTGGTCTTCGAAGAACGCGCACGCGTCCTGCGACATCGGAATGAGCGGCTTGCCGAGCGCCGCGAAGGCGGTGCCGTAGACGGTATGCGCGTGGCACATCGCGACGATGTCCTGATGCTGCTCATGCACGGCCGCGTGCAGCACGAAGCCCGCGCGATTGACCGCGTAATCGCCTTCGACCACGTTGCCCTGATGATCCGCGCAGATCAGGTTAGACACCTTCACTTGCGCGAAGTGGACGGCCATCGGATTGGTCCAGTAAAGCGACGGATGCTCCGGATCGCGCACGGTGAGATGGCCCGCGAACCCGTAATCGAAGCCCTGCAGCGCGAAGGCGCGGCACGCGGCGACGAGGCGCTCCTTCAGGTACTGACGATGTTCCGCGTGGCTCGCAAACGTGGGCAGCTCGGGGAAGATCAAGCCTTGCTGCTCCGGCTGATAGATCGATACGCGGCCCCTGAGATCGATGGCCTGATCGGCGGTCTTTGCGGGGGTCTCCATGACGTCGCTCATCTTTTCGCTCCATGCGGATAGAAGTGGGTATGTCACGCATGGTGCCGGTAGCGATGCTTGCGCACAAACGAAGGTTGTTCAACGTGGCATGAGTCACATTCATGCGCCAAAGGTTTGAAGCGGCTGCCGAATTCGAAATTCACCGAGGTTTAGGCGATGCAACATTTTTCGCCGCGCCGCGAAACCGCGGCGGTTCACGTCCGCATCCTGTGCCAAGCCTCTGAGAATCCCGCGGACGCGCGTCGCATAAGGCTTTCGCGCGACTCGGCATCGGGGCTTTAAAAACGACGCGCATCGCCGTTAACCACCTTTGCAACATTTTTAGCGTGCGGGCTGTTTCTGCTACGACAAGGCTTTCGAGCCTCCGATTGGCTTCGTTTCGCTAGATGAGCGCATCGGCGGAGCCTGCTCTGACAAGACATTCGCCAGACGAAAACGTTTGGCGTTCTGCCGCCATCGCCCGCGATCCGTCTGAAGGTCGCTTTTCACGGGTGAATCAATTTTGTTCGTACTTGAGCGCACGTTCTCCGCGCTTTGCGTGGGGAATCGCGCAAAGTCCTGTTGGTATAAGGATTGGCGTTCGCTGGCACACCTCTCGCTAATGTATGACCACGCACGAACATCGCTGCGGTATCAAACAAGAAGAAGCAGCGGGTTCGTACTACGGGGCTGGACGCAACAGGTTCGATGTATGCCATCAGATGCATGCGCGAATCCTGTTGCGAGCCAGAAGAAATCAAAAGCGCGAAGCGCAAACGCACGAGACTAAGAAAAATGTTGACACTTCAATCCGATCTGCACGGCAATCATCTGTTGGGCGCGCTTCCGGCGCAGGAATGGCAGGCTATCGCACCGCATCTCGAGCTGGTCCAGTTGCGCACGGAGCAGTTGTTGTGCGATTCCGGGCAGCGCATTCACCACGTGTATTTCCCGACTACGGCGATCATTTCGCTGCTGCATACGATGGAAGACGGCGGTTCCGTTGAAGTCGCGGCGGTGGGACGTGAGGGAATGTCGGGGGTTCCGGTGCTGACGGGCGGCGACACGATGCCGACGCGCGTGCAGGTGCAATGTGCGGGCTTTGCGTATCGCATGAGCGCGGGTGCGTTGCGTGAGCACTTCGGCCGTTCCGACTTTCTGCGCCGCGTGATGTTGCTGTACATGCAAGCCCTGCTGACGCAAGTGGCGCAGACGGCCGCGTGTAATCGTCATCACTCGCTGTCGAAGCAACTGTGCCGTTGGTTGCTGATTCAGACGGATCGCACGCCGTCGGATCAACTGCGTGTGACGCAGCAGATGATCGCCGATATGCTCGGCGTGCGCCGTGAAGGTGTGACGGAGGCGGCTGGCAAGCTGCACGATGCGGGGCTGATTCATCACAGCCGTGGGTGTATCAAGATTCTCGATCGTGCGGGACTCGAGGAGCGGGCTTGTGAGTGCTATGGCATCGTTAAGCGCGAGTTTGATCGGATGTTGCCGCGGCGTGCGGCCGAGGCGTTGGCTTAAGCTGTTTTTGGTTCTGTCGCTGGATCCCGCTTTCTTAGTGATCTATTGGCACTGCCCCTGTGCGGGGCGGCAGTCACCTTCTTTGCCGTCGACCAGAGTTAGCGCTTTAGTGCTTACTCTGGTCCTGTGCAAAGAAAGCAACCAAAGAAAGCAGCTTTTCAGGCCCGCGGTCACACGCGCGTTGGGTAATTCTCTCGTCGCGGATGGCACTCGCCTAAAGAGTGCCCTCATCACAATAACGGGGCTTGGATCGCGCACGGTCTGACGAGCTAGTTTTCCAAGGACACTGGTTCAGCCCGAAAGAGCTTCGGCACAGCGCTACGCGCTGCCGCCGGCTATGCAAGGGAAACCAAGGGGGCGGCGATTGCAGTGAGATGGAGACGTTAGTAGAGAAGCACGCGCGGACCCGATTGACCGGTCGGCCGCGAAGCGGGCCGGAGCTATTTGGTGCTGAACCCATTTGTTATGTGGTGCGATGTGGCAGACCGTGCGCGAGCCAAGCCCGGTTGGGCCTATGAGGGCACTCTTTAGGCGAGTGCCGCCTAGGACGAGAGAACTACCCAAATTGCGTGTGACCGCGGGCATCAGTAGCTGCTTTCTTTGCTTACTTTCTTTGCACAGGACCAGAGTAAGCACTAAAGCGCTAACTCTGGTCGACGGCAAAGAAAGTGAGTGCCGCCCCGCACAGGGGCAGTGCCAATAGACCGACGCGAAAGCGGGATCCGGCGAAAGCGAAAGCACGGCGAACAGAGGGCGATTCAAACTTCAAACAAGAGCCCGACTAGCCCGCCCCCGCAACCAATTGATGCTGGCAAAGAGCAGAACAGCAAACACGATCAGCATCGTAGCAACAGCAAGAATGGAAGGATCGATGGAATCGCGAATACCGCTCCACATCTGCCGCGGCACGGTTCGCTGATCCGGCCCGCCGATAAAGAGAATGACGATAACTTCATCGAACGAAGTAGCAAACGCGAACACGCTGCCGGTAGCCACAGCCGGCGTAATGAGCGGCAAGGTCACGCGCCGGAAGGCGATCCACGGCGTCGCCCCGAGCCCCGACGCAGCACGCAAGAGACTTTGATCGAAGGACAACAACGACGCCGTCACGGTAATCACGACAAAGGGCGTGCCAAGCGCCGCATGCGCGAAGATCACACCGGGATAAGAGTTGACGAGCCCGAGCGGCGCAAAGATCAGATAGAAGCCGGCCGCGACAACGACAATCGGCACGATCATCGGCGAAATGATGATCGGCATGATGACCGAGCGCAGCGGAAACTGCGAACGCGAAAGGCCGAGCGCTGCAAGCGTGCCGAGACACGTCGCGATCAACGTCGACGCCGCACCAATGCCGATGCTGTTCAAAAGCGAGCGCTGCCAGTCGGGACTCGTGAGCGCCTGCTCATACCAGCGCAACGAAAACCCCTGCAACGGATAAGAAAAGTAGGATCCCGAATTGAACGACAAAGGGATGATCGCGAGAATCGGCGCGACGAGAAAGAACAGCACGAGCGCGGTATGCACGCGCACCCATCGGGAAGCGATGCGTTCGGTCAGCACCCTGTTGCGTGATTCCGTCATGGAAGAATGGCCCCTTAACCGAAGCGCAACCGGTCGATGCCGACGATGCGGTTGAACAGGAAATAGAAGATCGCGGTGAAGATCACGAGGTACGCCGAGAGCGCGCCCGCAAGCCCCCAATTGAGCTGCGTATTCGTCTGCAGCGCGATGAGCTGACTGATCATTTCATCGCCAGCGCCGCCGAGCAGCGCGGGCGTGATGTAGTAGCCGAGCGCGAGCACGAAAACGAGAAAGCATCCCGCGCCGACACCCGGCAACGTCTGCGGTATGTACACGCGCACGAACGCGGTGAACGGATGCGCGCCGAGCGATTGCGCCGCGCGCAGATAGACCGGCGACACGCCTTTCATCACCGAGAAGATCGCCAGAATCATGTACGGCAGCAACACATGCGTCATGCCGATCAACACGCCCGTGCGATTGAAGATGAGCGGCAGCGGATGCGTCGCGAGACCGAGTCCCGTCAAGAGGCCATTGATGACACCGCCCGGCTGCAGCAACACATACCACGCAGTCGTGCGTACGAGCAGCGACGTCCAGAACGGCACGATCACGAAAAGCATCAGGCGGTTGCTGCTTTGCGTCGGCAGATTCGCGAGCAGCCATGCGACCGGATAACCGAGCACGAGGCACAGCAGCGTGACGGACGCGCTGATCGATATCGTGCGCAGAAACGCCTGTCGATACACCGACGAGTTATCCGCCACGAACGCGACGTTGCCTTGCGGCGTCACTTGCGCATCGACGGCGGCAAGCAGATAGTCCGGCGTCGGCGACGTGGCCGCGCGTTTCAACAGACGCCAGATCTCCGGCGAATTCCAACGTTCATCCATGTCGATCAAAACCGGCTTGCACGCGGGCGGCGTCTCCTCGCGCACGCTGCGCGCGGTCCGCATCAGCAAGCTGCGAAACTCGGGCTGCGCGAAGTTGAGCCTGCGCGCGACGGTGCCGAGTTGCCCGTTCTGTTGCGCATCCTTCAGGCCCGAGGCGAGCAGCGCGAACAGATGTTCATCGGGCACGCCGCGGCCGTCCCAGGCATCGAGAGCACGAGTGAGCGCCGGCATGCTGTCCGGCACCTCCTTGTTCTCGACACTGCGCGCAAGCAGCATCGCGATTGGCGCGATGAACGTCGACAGCAAAAACACGATCAGCGGCAAGGCAAGCAACAACGCCTGCACCGATGCGCGGCGGCGCGCTCTTTGATACGAGGCGCGGCCATCGGCTCTCGTCGGAGAACCGGCGGCGTGCGCGTGAATCGATGCAGGCATGTCGTTACTCTCATCCATGAACAGCGTTATTGCGTGAGCCAGACCTGGAAGCGCTTGTTGATCTGATCTGCGTTGTCGGCCCAAAAGTTCGCGTTGATCTGCACCGCGCGCTTGAAGTTATCCGGCGCGGTCGGCATGTCGGCGAGTCGCTGCTTGTCGACGAGCGCGACCGCATCCTTACGCGGCGGCGCATACGCGATGTAATTCGAGAGATCCGCCGATGCCTTCGGCTGCGCTTGCGACACGATGAACTTCGCCGCGGTATCGGCGTGCTTCGCGCCCGTCGGAATAGCCCACCACTCGAAGTCGTAGACTTGCGCGTCCCACACGGCCTTGAACGGCTTGTTGTCTTTCTTCGCGGCGTCGTCGATGCGGCCGTTGTACGCCTGCACCATCACGACCGCGCCATCGGCGAGCAGTTGCGGCGCCTGCGCGCCCGATTCCCACCACACGATGTTCTTCTTGATCGTGTCGAGCTTCTTGAACGCGCGATCGACGCCGGCGGGCGTGCCGAGCACCTTGTAGACATCTTTCGGGTCGACGCCATCGGCGATCAGCGCCCATTCCGTCGACACCTTCGGCGACTTGCGCAGGCCGCGCTTGCCGGGGTATTTCTGCAAATCGAAGAAGTCGTTGACAGTGGTCGGCGCGGTCTTCAGCTTGCTAGCGTCATAGGCATAGACCGTGGACCACACCATGCTCGCAACCGCGCAATCGCTGATCGAGCCGGGGATGAAGTCGCTCGTCTTGCCGAGCGTCTTCTTGTCGAACTTCTGCAGCAGGCCTTCATCGCATGCGGTGATCGCGTCGTTGGTTTCCAGATCGATGAGATCCCACGTCGTGTTCTTCGCCTGCTCCATCGCGGAGAGCTTGGCGAGGCCGCCGTCATACGATTCGGTCGAGAAGTTCACGCCCGTTGCCTGCGTGAACGGTTCGAACCAGGCTTTCTTGGCGGCGGCTTCGAACGCGCCGCCGAACGTCACGACGGAGAGTGTCTCCGCCGCCTGTGTCGAGATAGTTGCAAATGCAAATACTGCGAGTGCGGCGCATTGTGCTTTGATGTGATTGCGCATGTCAGTTGGCTCCTGCGGGTGCGGTCGGGATGAGAGAAGGTGAGGGCGGTGTGCTCGGGGCAATCGCGGGCGCGTTTTTTGGCGCCATCATCGCGAGAATCTTGCAGTCGTCGTGACGCCACGCGATATCGATCGTGCTGCCTGCGCAGGGCAATGCGTGACGCTGGGTATTGGGCACTTTGACGACGATGGAATCGCGCGAGCCGAGCTTCAGATGCACGCGATGATGATCGCCGCAGTACACGAGTTCCTCGACGCGTGCGCGCACGACGTTGCTGTGCTCGTCCGCGTGCGCGTCTTCCGTGCCGGGAATGTGCGCGCGTTCGGGGCGCAGCGCGAGCATCGCTTCATCGCCGGCGCGCAGGCCGTGCTCGCAGCGTCCGCGAATGACGCTGCCGTCCGATAGCGCCAGCGTCGCCCATTCGCCGTTCGCACTGACGACGCGCCCCGTGAGCCCGTTGTTCTCGCCGACGAAGTTCGCAACGAACGCGTTCTGCGCGTTCTCGTAAAGCTCGCTCGGCGTCGCGGCCTGCTGGATGCGGCCATCGGAAAAGACGGCGACCCGGTCCGACATCGTCAGCGCTTCGGCCTGATCGTGCGTCACGTAGACGATCGTCAGCGAAAGCTCGCGGTGCAGCCGCATGATTTCGTATTGCATCGTTTCGCGCAGGCGCTTGTCGAGTGCGCCGAGCGGCTCGTCCATCAGCACGACGCTCGGTTCGAACACGAGCGCGCGTGCGAGCGCGACGCGCTGCTGCTGCCCGCCGGAAAGCTGTGAGGGTCGCCGGTTCGCGAGATGGGGCAACTCGATCATCTCCAGCGCGCGCTTCACGCGCGTCTTCTGCTCGGCGCGGCTCACGCGTCGCACGGAAAGCGGAAAGGCGACGTTCTCCGCAATCGTCAGATGCGGAAAGAGCGCGTAGTTCTGAAAGACCATGCCGATGTCGCGCTGATGCGGCGGCTTGTCGTCGAGACGCCTGCCATCGAGACGAATCTCGCCTTGCGTCGGCGTTTCGAAGCCCGCGAGCATCATCAGCGTCGTCGTTTTACCCGAGCCGGACGGACCGAGCAGCGAAAGAAATTCTCCCTTGCGCACGTCGAGGTTCAAATCCTCCACGACGTAATGCGCGCCGTCATACGATTTGCTCACGCCGGAGAAGGAGATGAAGGAAGGGGCTGACATCGTGTTCGTGTCCTGTCTTTCAGTGCTGTGCGAGCTTCGTCGCGATATAGCGCGCAAAGTCGAAATTGGGCCGTTCAAGGTGGCTCAGATTTCCGGGCTTCGCGAGCGGCGCATGCACGCCGCGAAACACCGCTTCCACGCCGCGCCTGTCTTCCGCGTTCACTTCGTCGAGCAGCTTCTTCAATGTCGACATATGCGCGTTCGCTTCCGCGTCGGCGATGAATTCAGGCGCGAGACCGCCGCCGAAGCGGATATGCACTTGCCCGACGCCGCGCGGCTGCAACACGAGATACCAGAAATAGCCGGGCGTAAGCGTGACGAGATGCGTCGGATAGATCGCGAGCAGTGCGGTCGTCTTGCGCCAATGACCCGTTAAACGCGTGTTATCCGGATGAGCATTGCCAATGGGCAAGCTCGCTTCCTTCGTGATCCAGTGATAGTTGAACGCGGGATAACCCGGTGGACATTCCATCTCTTCGAGCTTCGAATGCGGCCCTACGGTCGCGCGATGCAGCATTGGCAAGTGATAACTTTCCATGAAGTTTTCGGCGAGGATCTTCCAGTTGGTATCCCACACATGCTCTTCATAGAAAGTTTCGATGTAGTCCGTCATGCCATACGCGCCGATCAATTCGCTCAGTTCGGCTAGCTGCGTTGCGACGGGCGGCGCGCTTTCATCGAGCGTCACATAGATCCAGCCTTGCCATTCCTCGCAGCGCACGGCGGGCAGCCTATAACTTTCCTTGCAGAAGCCTTCTTGCCGGTCCATGAGCGGCGCGCCCTTCAATTCGCCGTCGAGTCCATAACTCCACGCGTGATACGGGCACACGATGCGCCGCTTGTTGCCGCGCCCTTCGAGCAGCACCGACATGCGATGCAGGCACACATTCGACATCGCCTTGAGCTGCATCTGCTCGTCGCGCAATACGACGATCGGCTGCGCGCCGATCTGCGCCGTCAGGTAATCGCCCGGTTCCTTCAACGCGCTCGCGCGGCCGACCCATTGCCATTCATGCGCGAAGATCTCGCGCTCTTCGAGTGACAGGAAGTCGGGCGATGTATAGACGCCAGGCGGCATGGCGTGCGCATCGCTGAATGGTCGTTCGCAATTCGACCGTAACTGGTCGATGAGCGTGTCCACTGCGATCATGAAGCCCTCCTTGTCTCAACTCGTGAGAGCGCGCTGGCGCGGGCTTTGACCGCATTGCGCTCGACATGGACATCAATCTATCAAGCCAAATTGCCAGCCAAAATATTGTTTTCGGATACAAAGCAAAGCTTTTATCTATGCAGCGCCGATAACTTCACGTATCGATATGCAGTCGCCTAATATAGTTCTCGCAGAACGACGAGAAGCGATGCACCACTTGCCGCGGACGCATCGTGCGAGATTGCGCGATGCCTAACGTAGTCGCGTTGACGTTGTCCTTGAAGCGCTTAATCACGAAGTCCTCGCCATCCACCGTGCGATTCGACTTCAGCGGAAAGTTGAGGATGCTATAGCCGAGGCCGTTCGCCACCATGCCACGCACGACTTCCGGTTGCGATGACCGGAACGCGGGCACGGGACGGCTGCCGACCGCATCGAAGAGCGCGGCGAAATACTCGCGGCTATGCGGCAGATCGAGCATCACGTAAGGCTCCGATTGCAAATCGGCGAGCGATACCTTGCGCGCTCGCGCAAGCCGATGCGTCTTCGGCAAGATCGCATAAGGCGGCAACGAAAGCAGCGGCGTGAACGCGATGTCCTCGGTCAAGTCCAGACTATAGGTGAGGGCGATATCGAGCGAACCGTCATGCAGGCCGCGCAACAAGCCGTCCTGATGCGCTTCGACCGTGCGAAACGAAATGCCCGCGTGCCCCGCCGTGAAGCGGCTGATGAGTCCCGGCATCAACGGCGGTGCGAGCGACACGAGACAGCCGAGCGCGATGGAGCCGGTCATGCCGCCATCCATTTCTTTCGCGGCCATTTGCAGTTCTTCCGCGATCTTCAGCAGATTGCGCGCTTGCCCGAGCAGATCGCGGCCGGCCTGCGTGAGCGACAGACCGCTCGCATGATGGCGAATGAATAGCTGCACGCCGAACGATGCTTCGAGATCGGCGAGGGCGGTCGATATCGACGGCTGCGAAATATGCAGTTTTTTCGCGGCGGCGGTGAAGGACAAGGCTTCGGCAGCGACCACGAAGTAGCGCAATTGCCGCAGCGAATAGCGCAAGGGATGGCTTTCCATCGATGACATTCCGGAAATGGAGCTTCGATGAGCCGCATTGTGAAGTGCTCAAAATTCATTGCATAGCCAAATCCGATGCCGTGCATTTTTTAAATATATTTTTCGGATTCGATCGGGACGCGTAGATTTTCACGAAGACATCACGGATACAACGGCCTTTCAGAAGGACATAGCCATGACAGTGGAAACAACGTCTATCGACACGCTCGTGGTCGGCGCGGGCCAGGCAGGCGTCGCGATGAGCGAACACCTGAGCAAGCTCGGCGTGCCGCATCTCGTGCTGGAACGCGATCGCATCGCCGAACGCTGGCGCACGGGCAGGTGGGATTCGCTCGTCGCCAATGGTCCCGCATGGCACGATCGTTTCCCTAATCTCGAGTTCGCGGATTTCGACCCCGATGGTTTCGCATCGAAAGATCAGGTCGCGGAATACTTCGTCGAGTACGCGAAGAAATTCGATGCGCCCATTCGCACCGGCGTCGAAGTGAAGAAGGTCGTGCGCAATGTGGGGCGGCCGGGCTTTACCGTCGATACATCCGACGGAACCATCGAAGCGAATCGCGTGGTCGTCGCGACGGGTCCGTTTCAGCGCCCAGTGATTCCGCCGATCGCGCCGTCGTCCGCAAAGCTCACGCAGATCCATTCCGCCGACTATCGCAATCCGCAGCAACTGCCCGAAGGCGGCGTGCTCGTCGTGGGCGCGGGATCGTCGGGCGTGCAGATCGCCGATGAATTGCAGCGCGCGGGCCGGCGCGTGTATCTGTCGGTCGGCGCGCACGATCGTCCGCCGCGCGGATATCGCGGACGCGATTTCTGCTGGTGGCTCGGCGTGCTCGGCGAATGGGACGCGGAAGTGATGAAGCCGGGCCGCGAGCATGTGACCATTGCCGTGAGCGGCGCG
Organism: Caballeronia sp. ATUFL_F2_KS9A; assembly: GCF_023630765.1. Classification (NCBI taxonomy): domain Bacteria; kingdom Pseudomonadati; phylum Pseudomonadota; class Betaproteobacteria; order Burkholderiales; family Burkholderiaceae; genus Caballeronia; species Caballeronia sp. ATUFL_F2_KS9A. The sequence goes on from NZ_JALQEK010000049.1 coordinate 39,644, forward strand.
CGCGGCGGCCATACGGTGGACTTCAGGCGCCTCGCGCATCAGGGCATCACGCTCGTCGGTCTGACGAAATCGTTCGACGATACGCGCGTGAGCTTCGAAGCCGATCTCGCGGATAACATCCGTCGCGGCGACGAGAACTATTTGTCATTGCTCGATGCCGCCGATGCCTATGCGCAACGCAACGGCCTCGATCTGCCCGAGGAGCCCGAAGCGCGCCATATTCCCGCCGACCCGGAATGCATGACGCATCCGCTTCTCGAACTCGATCTCGCGCAAGCGGGTGTTACGTCGATCATCTGGGCGACCGGTTATGCCGTCGATTTCAACTGGCTGCAAGTCGATGCATTCGATGACAAAGGCAAGCCGAAACATCAACGTGGCGTCGCCAAAGAACCGGGCATCTATTTTCTCGGCTTGCCGTGGCTTTCGCGGCGCGGCTCCGCGTTCATCTGGGGCGTTTGGCACGACGCGAAACATATCGCCGATCACATCGCCACGCAGCGCAAATACCTCGCTTATTACGACGCGCCGCAACGTGCTGTCGAGACGAAGCGCGAAGAAGGCGTGGCCGATGCATCGCGCGTCCACAAGGTCAGCGAGATGGGCGTCAACTGATCAGAAACTATCCGGAATCAAGGTGCATTCGATGAGCCAACCTACGCATACCCGTATCCGCATGTTCAACACGAAGGATACGTACCCGAATCAGACCCTCGATAACGACCTCTGCCAGGCCGTTCGCGCGGGCAATACCGTTTATGTGCGCGGTCAGATCGGCACGGACTTCGACGGCAATCTCGTCGGTCTCGGCGATCCGCGCGCGCAGGCCGAGCAGGCGATGAAGAACGTGAAGCAGTTGCTCGAAGAAGCGGGCAGCGATCTCTCGCATATCGTCAAGACGACGACTTATCTCACCGATGTGCGCTTTCGCGAGCCGGTGTATCGCGAAGTCGGCAAATGGCTGAAGGGCGTGTTTCCGATTTCGACGGGCCTTACCGTCGTCGCGCTCGGACAACCCGAATGGCTGATGGAGATCGACGTGATCGCCGTCATCCCCGATGGATGGACGCCGCCTCAGGAGCGCGCATGACATTCTCGATCGTCGGACGATGTGAAGAGACCGGGCAGCTCGGCATCGCGATCAGTTCGTCGAGCATCGCGGTGGGCGCGCGCTGTCCGTGGGTGCGCGCGGGCGTGGGCGTCGTCGCGACGCAGAACGTCACGCTGCCCGCGCTCGGTCCGCAAATTCTCGATTACATCGAAAGCGCCAAGCTCGATGCGAACGCCGCACTCGAACGCGCGTTGAGCGCGAACGAATGGAGCGAGTATCGGCAGGTGACGGTCGTCGATGCGCAAGGCCACACCGCGTTCTTCAGCGGCAAGCAAGCGCTCGGCACGTATCACGCGGTCGCGGGCAGGCAATGCGTCGCGGCGGGCAACATGCTCGCGGGCGTGCATGTCATCGAAGCGATGATTCCCGCATTCGAGAACGCATCGGGCCAGCTTGCGGATCGTCTGCTTGCCGCGATGCATGCGGCGATCGCGGCGGGCGGCGAAGCGGGGCCGGTGCATTCGGCGGCGCTGAAGATCGCGGGCGAGCAAAGCTGGCCGCTCGTCGATCTGCGCGTCGACTGGGCCGATGACGATCCCATCGGCAAGCTCGATGACCTGTGGCATGCGTACGAGCCGCAGATGCAGGACTACGTGACCCGCGCATTGAACCCGACCGCTGCGCCGAGCTACGGAGTGCCGGGCGATGAGTGACACGACGAGCCGCGATCTGCTCGACAAGCTGATTAGTTTCGCGACCGTCAGCCGCGATTCGAATCTCGCGCTGATCGAGTTCGTTCGCGATTACCTCGCGCAGTTCGACATCGAAAGCGAGCTGTTCTACAACGCGGAGCGCACGAAGGCGAATCTGTTCGCGACGATCGGACCGCGCGATCGCGGCGGCATCGTGCTCTCGGGGCATACGGATGTCGTGCCGGTCGATGGCCAGCCGTGGACCGTCGATCCATTCCGTCTCACGGAAAAAGATGGACGGCTCTATGGCCGCGGCACAGCCGACATGAAGGGCTTTCTCGCGTCGGTGCTGGCCGCCGTGCCGATGTTGATCGAGCGCGAACTGAGATTGCCCGTGCATCTGGCGTTTTCATACGACGAGGAAGTCGGATGCCTCGGCGTGCGGCCGATGCTCGCGCAACTGGAGAAGCGCGCGCACAAGCCCGTTCTGTGTCTGATCGGCGAGCCGACATCGTTGAAGCCGGTGCTCGGTCACAAGGGCAAGCTCGCGATGCGTTGTCAGGTGAAAGGCGCGCCTTGTCATTCCGCCTATGCGCCGTATGGCGTGAACGCGATTCAATATGCAGCGCGCCTCATCAATCGGCTTGAAGAAATCGGCGAACGGCTGGCGCAGCCCGAGCATCACGACGAGCGCTTCGATCCGCCGTATTCGACCGTGCAGACGGGCGTCATCAAGGGCGGTCGTGCGCTCAACATCGTGCCGGCCGAATGCGAATTCGACTTCGAAGTGCGCGCGCTTCCCGGCTTCGAAGCGAGCACGGTCGCCAAGGATTTGCAGGCGTACGCACAAGCCGAACTGCTGCCGAAGATGCGCGCCATTGAACCCGAGACGGACGTTCGCCTCGAAGCGCTATCCGCGTATCCCGGACTCGCGACATCGCCCGAAAGCGAAGCGGCGCGTCTCGTCGCGCTCTTGAGCGGATCGTCGGAATTCGGCACGGTGGCGTTCGGCACGGAAGGCGGACTCTTCGATCAGGCAGGCATTCCGACTGTCGTATGCGGTCCCGGCAGCATGGATCAGGGACACAAGCCCGATGAGTACGTAACCCTCGAACAACTCCACGATTGCGACGCGATGCTGATACGCCTCGCCGATCATCTTTCGACCACAGCCTGATTTCTCACACGCCGCAGGCGATACGGGCGCGATGCGCGTCAGGGCATCGCTTTGCCGCGCACAAACTGGAGACGACTTTGACTAGTGCATCACGCAACGCTTCTCCGTTGATCGAGAAGCACACCATCGGCTATGTGCCGCCCGAGGATCGTCACGGCAAAGTGCGCGACCTGTTCACGCTATGGTTCGGCGGCAATATCGCGCCCTTGCCGATCGTGACGGGCGCGCTCGGCGTGCAGATCTTTCATCTGAACCTGCTGTGGGGCATCGTTGCGATCGTCGTCGGACAGGCGGTCGGCGGCGTGCTGATGGCGTTGCATTCCGCGCAAGGGCCGCAAATGGGCATTCCGCAGATGATCCAGAGCCGCGCGCAGTTCGGATCGTGGGGCGCGTTGCTCGTGACCGTCATCGCGGGCGTGATGTACGTGGGCTTCTTCGCGTCGAACATCGTGCTCGCGGGGAAGTCGCTGCATGGCATCGAGACGTCGGTGTCGGTGCCCGTGGGCATCGTGATCGGCGCGCTGGGATCGGGACTGATCGGCATCATCGGATACAAGTTCATTCATATCCTGAACCGCATCGGGACGTGGGTCCTCGGCATCGGCATTTGCGTGGGCTTCGGCTACATCCTCACGCATGTCTCGACGGACGATTTCCTCACGCGCGGCGGCTTCAACTTCGCCGGCTGGCTCGCGACGGTATCGCTTTCCGCGCTGTGGCAGATCGCGTTCGCGCCTTACGTGTCCGACTATTCGCGCTATTTGCCGGCGACCGTGCGCGTCTCGTCGACGTTCTGGGCGACGTATCTCGGCTGCACGATCGGCTCGACGCTCGCCTTCGTGTTCGGCGCGGTCGCGGTGCTCGCGGTGCCGCCCGGCGCCGACGCGATGGATGCCGTGAAGCTCGCCACCGGACCGCTCGGCCTGCCGATGCTCGTGTTGTTCCTGTTGAGCGTCATCAGCCACAACGCGTTGAACCTGTATGGCGCGGTGCTCGCGGTGATCACGTCATTGCAGACGTTCGCGTATCGCTGGATTCCGACGGCGAAAGCGCGCGCCGTGTTGTCGGTCGCGATTCTCGTCGCGTGCTGCTATGGCGCGATCGGCGCATCGACGAACTTCGTCGCGAATCTCGTCGATCTCGTGCTTGCGCTGCTCGTCGTGCTGGTGCCGTGGACCGCGATCAATCTCATCGACTTCTATGTGATCCACAAAGGCAAGTACGACATCCAGTCGATCTTTCAGGTAGACGGCGGCATCTATGGACGATTCAATCCGCAGGCGTTGATCGCTTATGCGATCGGTATCGTCGTGCAGATTCCGTTCATGAACACGCCGATGTATGCGGGCGCGGTGCCCAAGTATCTCGACGGCGCGGATCTGTCGTGGATCGTTGGATTGCTGCTGACGTCGCCGGTTTATTACTGGCTTGCATCGCGCGATACGAGTTATCGGCGCAGGCAGAACGGTGCGCGTGTGGCGTCGAATGTGGCGCGGTGATTCATAAGCGATGTCGGGCGGGACTCTTTCCCGCCCGACAATTCTGTTGTAACCCCGGCTGCATTTACGTCGAGTGTGCACATGCACATAATCGCGTCACCTGCTGCGAAAACCCTTCGCGGCGCATCGAGGCGGTGACGATCCCAGGCTTGCCGAACGGCGGCCTGCAAGTGCGGTTCAGTGATTCTGATTCGTTGCGGCACACATCGCTCCTCCTCGCACACGCATTCAGGAGCTTGTCATGTCGAACGATCGTCCTCTCCGGACGGCTTCGCGCCGTCATTTCATCGGCGTCGCGGCGGCGAGCATCGCGGCGAGCGCATTGAGCCGCGTCGCATTCGCCGATTCGATCCAGAGCACGGCGGACATCGTGCAAGTGAAGAGCGGCGACAAGACCGCGATTCGCCCGCTTCGCATCCACGCAACGGATGCGCAACTCGCCGATCTGAAGCGGCGCGTGCAGTCGACGCGCTGGACCGAACGCGAAACCGTCGCCGATGCCTCGCAAGGCGTGCAACTCGCGACGATGCAGCAACTCGCGCGCCATTGGTCGACCGCTTACGACTGGCGCAAGGTCGAAGCGCGGATCAACGCGGTGCCGAACTTCGTCACCGAGATCGACGGACTCGACATCCACTTCATCCACGTTCGCTCGAAACATGCGAACGCGTTGCCGATGATCGTCACGCACGGCTGGCCCGGCTCGATCATCGAGCAACTGAAGATCATCGATCCGCTGACGAATCCGACCGCGCATGGCGGCAATGCATCGGATGCGTTCGATGTCGTGATTCCGTCGCTGCCCGGCTACGGATTTTCCGGCAAGCCGGCGACGACCGGCTGGGACCCGCAGCGCATCGCGCGCGCATGGATCGCGCTGATGCAGCGGCTCGGCTACACGCGCTATGTCGCGCAGGGCGGCGACTGGGGCAACGCGGTGACCGAGCAGATGGCGCTTATCGCGCCGCCGGAACTGATCGGCATGCACACGAACATGCCGGCGACGGTGCCGGACGATATCGCCAACGCGCTGAAGTACGGCAATCCCGCGCCCGCGGGTTTGGCCGGCGATGAAAAGCACGCGTTCGATCAACTCGATTACTTCTACAAACACGGCCTCGGCTACGCGCAGGAAATGGCGAATCGGCCGCAGACGCTGTATGGCATCGAGGATTCGCCGATCGGTCTCGCGGCATGGATGATCGATCACGACGCGGCGAGCCAGGCGCTGATCGCGCGTGTGTTCGACGGACAGGCGGAGGGTCTCACGCGCGACGACATCCTCGACAACATCACGCTTTATTGGCTGACGAACACGGGCGTTTCATCGGCGCGGCTGTACTGGGAAAACAAGCTCAACTTCTTCGCGCCGAAGCATGTTGCGATTCCGGTGGCGGTGAGCGTGTTTCCGGACGAGATCTATGCCGCGCCGCAAAGCTGGACGGAGAAGGCGTATCCGAAGCTGATTCACTACAACCGTCTGGCGAAAGGCGGGCATTTCGCGGCATGGGAGCAGCCGCAAGCCTTCACGGATGAAGTTCGCGCGGGCTTCCGTCCGCTGCGTTCGGCGTAAAGGCGGCGCATCGCGGTCAGCGCGCGCATGGACGCGCGGCCGATGCATCGGGCGGAACCCTGTCACAATCGCAATCTCCGACGTTTCTCGACGATGCGCTCGGGAGTGCGATTGACCGGGCCGTCTCATCCGATTGCGGCGCGCGAGGTGCGCCGCGCGTGTTTCTCCATGACAAGGAGCAAGCGATGCCAACGATGCAGGCAGTGCAGGTAACGAAAGCGAATGGTCCGCTGGAAGTCGTCGAGCGCGATGTGCCGGAACCGCCCGCCGGACACGTGCTCATCAAGGTGCAGGCGTGCGGGATCTGCCACAGCGATTCGCTGACCGTCGAAGGACTCTGGCCGGGTCTGCAGTTTCCGCGCGTGCCGGGACACGAGATCGCAGGCGTGATCGAGAAGCTCGGCGCGGACGTCGAAGGATGGGAAAAGGGTCAGCGCGTCGGCGTGGGCTGGCACGGCGGGCATTGTGGCCATTGCGAGCATTGCCGGCACGGCGACTTCGTGCTTTGCCAGCGCGCGCTGGTGCCGGGCATCAGCTATGACGGCGGCTACGCGGAATACATGGTGGCGCCGCAGGAAGCGCTCGCGCGTATGCCCGACGATCTCTCCGACGTCGATGCCGCGCCGCTTCTTTGCGCGGGCATCACCACGTTCAATGCGCTGCGCAACAGCGGCGCGCGCGCGGGCGATGTGGTCGCGGTGCTCGGCATCGGCGGGCTCGGTCATCTGGGCGTGCAGTTCGCGCGCAAGATGGGCTTCCAGACGGTGGCCATCGCGCGCGGACAGGACAAGGCGCCGCTCGCGAAGCAACTCGGCGCGCATCATTACATCGACAGCGAATCGCAGAACGTGGCCGACGCGCTCAAGGCGCTCGGCGGCGCGCGCGTGATACTCGCGACGGCGACGAGCGGCAAGGCGATGAGCGCGACCATCGGCGGGCTGGGGCTGAACGGCAAGCTCATCATGGTCGGGATATCGGAAGAGCCGGTCGAGGTGCCGATCACGCAGTTCATCATGGGGCGCAACTCGGTGCAGGGCTGGCCGTCGGGCACGGCGGCGGACTCGCAGGAAACGCTCGCGTTCAGCGCGCTGTCGGGCGTGAAGCCGATGATCGAGGAATATCCGCTGTCGCGCGCGGGCGAGGCGTATGAACGGATGATGAGCGGCAAGGCGCGGTTCAGGGTTGTGTTGACGCCGGGGAAGTGAGGTGAGCGAAGCCCCGCTGGGCGGGGCTTCGAAAGCCGCCTAATCCCCCTCCCTCGTCAACAGACACCAGATCGCGAAAAACGGCACATCACCCGACCGCATCGCGTGCGGATTATTCCGCACGTTATGAATCCCGCCGCCGATGCCCGGATCGCGCCATTCTCCGCCGTTCTGCCGAAACTCGCCCGGCGTGAACAGCACATAAGCTTCCTCGGGCGGATGACTGTGATCCGGATAACGCGTATGCGGCAGCATCAGCGAAAAGCCCAATTGCACGTCATAACGGCTCTCCGCGCCGCCGGGACCGCAGATCATGCCGTGCACGTGTGCATCGATATAGCCGTCGCTACCGTTCAGGCCCGATGATCGGCGCGACCAGCCGAGATCGGGTTCGAGCGCCTTGATCGCGCGCGCGGCGGTGCCGAAGCCGGTGTCATCGTCGATGAAAGGCGCGAGCGTCGCGTCGAGCCATTCGCATGCGGGATAGCGCGTGCGATGCCGCGCGCCATCGTCGGATGGCGTCCGCAATCGCTCGAACACGCGCGCCGCGACGCGACGTCCCGCTTCCGGCAGCTTCTCCGATTGAAACAGCTTCTCCGCGATGGCGATGTAAGCCGCCACGTTCTGCGCACGACGATTCATGAAGCGCTCTCCGTCACAACCAGTCGGTCTCGAAGCTGCATGCCGTGAGCGGCACGCAGCCGTGCTCCGTAAGCACCACTTGTTCCTCCAGTTTCACGCCCTGACATCCGCCTTCCGCGCCGATATAGCTTTCGATGCACAGCGTCATCCCCGTTTCGAAGACGCCGTCATAGCCCGCGCTGTCCCAATCGACCTGATGGGCGATGGCCGGCGCTTCATCGACCATGCCGATGCCATGCGCGATGCAGCTATACCGGTTCTTCACGTACGGCGCGGGAATCTTCCACGCCTTCTCGGAGAACTCGCGATAGGTCATGCCCGGACGCAGCAGGTCCATGTTGAAATGCACCTGAGAATAAGCCAGTTCGTACAGCTTGCGTTGCTCGTCGGATGGACGCGTGTCGCCCACCGTCCAGGTGCGCGAAATGTCGGAGCAGTAGCCGTGCGGGCCGACCATGTCGGTATCGAAGGCAAGCAGTTCGCCGTTTTGCAGCACGCGCGACGAACATTCGCGCATCCACGGATTGGTGCGCTCGCCGGACGCGAGCAGTCGCGTCTCGATCCATTCGCCGCCGTGACGGATGTTCTCGAAGTGAAGATGCGCCCATAGCTCCTGCTCGGTCATGCCGGGCCGAAGCTCGCGACGCATCCGTTCGATACCGGCCTCGCACGCGCGCAGCGATTCGCCGATCAGCACGAGCTCGCCCGCCGACTTGATCGCGCGGGCGTCTTCCATCATCGCCTGACCGTCGAGCAAGGTAAGGCCGCGATTGACGAGCAGCGCCGAGCCGATCGGATCGAGCCGGTCGACCGCGAGCCGGCTGTCGCCGCGCGCGTGCGCGCGAAACACATCGACGATTTCGTTCGCCCACACTTCGGCGCGGCTTTCCGCTTCGTGGCCCGCGCTGAAATAAATCCAGCTCACCGCGCCGCGCATTTCGACGTTCAACTCGATGCCGTCCCAAACGTGCTCGCAGCTATGAAACTCCCACGCGACGATGCGGCCATCCGCGAACACCATGATGTAGCGCGACGGATTGCGCGCGGTCCATATCTGCATGTTGGACGTGTCCGTCGCATAGCGGATATTGACGGGGTCGTACAGCAGGATCGCGGGACATTCGTGTCGCTTCAATTGCGCAAGCACGCGCGCGAGCCGATAGGTTCTGACATCGCGCATCGTCCGCACCGGGTCTTCGACCGCCATGTGCGCGTCTCCTCACAGTTCCAGTACGAGGTCCGAAGTCGGACGGCTGCAGCACAACAGGCGAAATCCCTTCTGGACTTCCCTTTCGCGAATGCCGCCGTTGTGATTCATGTCGACGGTGCCTTCGAGCACCTTGGTCTTGCACGTCCCGCACATGCCCTGACTGCACGATGACGCCACCGCGACGCCCGCCTTCTTCGCCGCCGACAGCACCGTTTGCGATGCGTTCATCGTGAACGATTTCGACGAGCGCGACAGCTTCACGGTGAAGGTTTCCTGCGCAACGCCGGCTTCGTTCGGCGAAGGCGCGGGCGCGACGCCCGCACCGATATCGAAGCTTTCCTGGTGATAGCGCGCCGGATCGTGACCGCCTTCGCGAAGCAACGTCCGCACCGCGCTCATGTAGCCGGCCGGGCCGCACGTGAAGACCTCGCGCTCCAGATAGTCGGGCGCCCATTGCGACAGCAATTGCAGGCTGAGACGGCCGATCGGACCTTGCCACTGCGTCTCGTCGCCGATGCCTTCGCACACGAAGAACACGCGCAGGCGCGGCGAGAGCTTCGCGAATCGCGCGAGTTCATCGCGGAACACGATATCCGCAGGCGTACGCGCGCTGTGGATGAACACGATGTCGCGATCCAGCCCAAGGTCGATGCTCGCGCGCGTCATCGACATGAGCGGCGTGACGCCCGATCCCGCCGACAGAAACAGCGATTTCCTCGCGGGCGCGACGCTCGGCGTGAAAGCGCCGGAAGGACCGTATGCACGCAGTTCGCTGCCGGGCTTCATGTTGTCGTGCAGCCAGTTGGACATCGTTCCGCCCGGCACGCGCTTCACCGTGATCGAGAGCAAAAACGGGCGCGTCGGTGCGGAGGAGATCGTGTAGCAACGCTCGACCGAATGCCCTTGCACCTTCGCCGACACCGTCATGAACTGGCCCGGTTCGAACCGCACGGGCAGGCCGTCGGCGGTGCGGAATTCGAAGCTCTTGATATCGTGCGTTTCGTCGACGACGCGGCAGCACGTCAGCGTCTGTTGCTCGCCGCTCGGCCATAGCTTGCCGCCATGTTCCCAGGTGGCGGCATCGGCGAGGCGATCGTCGAGATCGACCGCGGGAGCAAAAATTCTGTCGACGGGATTCATGGCGCGAAAAAGAGTGCGTTGGCGATGAGCGAAGTATTGGATCGCCCATAAACACCGTCAACGCGCTTTATTTTCCGCGTTCCATTACTTGATGTTATGCGTCAGCCGTCGACCGGCGCGACGGGCGTTTCGAGCTTGAGCTGATAGAACGCCGCATCCAGCCAGCGGCCGAATTTGAACCCGGCTTCGGTGATCGTTCCCGAATGCGTGAAGCCGAGCCGCGTATGCAGGCGGATGCTGCCCGCATTCGTCGCATCGACGCAGCCGACGAGCACATGCACTTGTGCTTCGCGCGCGCGCCGGATCAGTTCGCGCAGCAGCCGCTCGCCGAGCCCGAGGCCACGGCAATCGCGATGCACATAGACGCTGTGCTCCACGGTGTACTTGTAGGCGGGAAACGCGCGGAACGTGCCCCAGCTCGCAAAGCCCATGAGCTTGCCCGACGCATCGACGGCGCCGACAACCGGAAACCCGCCCGCGCGTTTCGCGGCGAACCACGTCGACATGGCTTCGGCTGGGCGCGGCACGTAGTCGTACAGCGCGGTCGAGTTGACGATGGCTTCGTTCAGTATGTCGAGGATGGCCGGCGCGTGTTCGGCCTCGTTGCAATCGATGAGGCGCACGTCGTCGTGCGGATCGGTGGTGTTCATTCGATATCCGTTCAGGCTTAAGATGAATCAGTTGGCGGACGCGTCGCCGATGGCGAGAATGTAGCGCGCCGCTTTCGAAGCCGGGTTGCTGAAGATGAGCGGGCGGTCGAGGCGCATCGCGAGGCAGTCGCCTTGCTGAAGCGCGTGAAGCTCGTCGCCGATCACGATGTCGATGCGTCCGCTCATCACCCAGACTTGCTGGTGCATGTTCGATTCGCGTCCGCCGGTTTCATACGCGACGCGCGCGCCCGGCGGAAAGTCCACTTCGACGAGCTGAAACGGCGACGGCCAGCCCGCAGGCGATAGATTGCGGCGCGTATAGCCGGATTCGGGATCACGCCATTTCAATTGCTGGCGGCGCCGCGCGAGCGGTTGCGCGGGCGCGCCTTCCGCTTCCCCGCCGAAAAGGCTCGCGAGCGATACGCCCAGGCCCGCCGCGAGCTTGTCGAGCACGACGGCGGTCGGGCTGGCCGCGCCGCGCTCGATCATCGAGATCATCGAGCGGCTCACGCCGCAGCGCGCCGCGAGCGCGTCCAGCGTGTAGCCGCGCGCGGCACGCAACTCGCGGACGCGATCCGCGATGCGCTGGTTGATGTCGGCTTCAGCGGAAGGCTTGACGGTATCTAGCATAGTGGACGGAGTGTCCAATAAACTAGACGTCGATGTCAAGCGAAAGCGGGCTTCGCTGCACGAAGACAGCGAAGCCCGCCGATCACGCCTATAACCGGTTCAGATCAGCCGTACACGGGGAAGCGCTTGGTCAATTCCGCGACCTGCTGACGAACGCGTTCGAGGTTGCCCGCGTCTTCCGGGCTTTCGAGCACATCGGCGATCAGGTTGCCCACGATCTCCGCTTCCTTCGTGCCGAAGCCGCGCGTGGTCATCGCGGGCGAGCCGAGGCGCACGCCGCTCGTGACGAACGGCTTCTCCGGATCGTTCGGAATGGCGTTCTTGTTGACCGTGATGTGCGCGGCGCCGAGCGCGGCTTCCGCTGCCTTGCCGGTGATCTTCTTTGCGCGCAGATCGACAAGCATCACATGGCTTTCCGTGCGGCCCGAGACGATACGCAGACCGCGCTTCACGAGCGTTTCGGCCAGCACGCGCGCGTTGTCGACCACGCGCTGCTGATATTCCTTGAACTCCGGCGACAGCGCTTCCTTGAACGCGACGGCCTTCGCGGCGATCACATGCATCAGCGGACCGCCTTGAATGCCCGGGAAAATGGCCGAGTTGATCTGCTTCTCGAACTCGGCCTTCATCAGAATGACGCCGCCGCGCGGGCCGCGCAGGCTCTTGTGCGTGGTCGTCGTGACGAAATCGGCGTGCGGCACCGGATTGGGATACACGCCCGCCGCGATCAGGCCGGCATAGTGCGCCATGTCGACCATCAGATACGCGCCGACGCTCTTCGCGATCTTCGAAAGACGCTCGAAATCGATCTTCAGCGCAAACGCCGACGCGCCCGCGACGATCAGCTTCGGCTTGTGTTCGTTCGCGAGTTGCTCGGCCGCTTCGTAGTCGATGTCCTCGGCTTCGTTGAGGCCGTAGCTCACGACGTTGAACCACTTGCCCGACATGTTGACCGGCGAGCCGTGCGTGAGGTGGCCGCCGTGCGCGAGGCTCAGGCCCATGATGGTGTCGCCGGGCTTGAGCATCGCGAAGAACACGCCCTGATTGGCCTGCGAGCCGGAGTTCGGCTGCACGTTCGCGGCTTCGGCGCCGAAAAGCTCCTTCACGCGATCGATCGCGAGCTGCTCCACCACGTCGACATATTCGCAACCGCCGTAATAGCGCTTGCCCGGATAGCCTTCCGCGTACTTGTTGGTGAGCTGCGAGCCTTGCGCTGCCATCACGGCCGGGCTCGTGTAGTTCTCCGACGCGATCAGCTCGATGTGATCTTCCTGGCGTCGGTTTTCATTCGTGATGGCCGCCCAGAGTTCCGGATCGACGTTTTCAACGGTGCTGGCTGCGCGATTGAACATGATGGTACCCATGTAAGAGAGAAGCGGGTTGCTGCGGGAACGCGTGACTGTCCCGTATTCCATCGAAAGCCGGCTCGCGCGGATAGAAGAATTACGACATTGCGCTGGAATGCGGGCACCTGCGCATTCGCCGCAAGTGAATGCTTATTTCATCGGGCGGCTGATTCGCATCAACGTGAACGCGTGACGCAGCTCGAAGCCGAGCCGTTCGTACAGCGCGATGGCGCTTTCGTTGTGACTGAAGACATGCAGAAACGGCGTGTCGCCGCGCTCGCCGATTTCCTTGCGCAGGATGTTCATGAGCCGTCCGGCCAGGCCGCGTCCGCGGCAACGTTCATCGACGCACACCGCGCTGATCTCCACATGACCGTCGATGGCCATGCGCTCGCCCGCCATCGCGATGAGTTCGCCTTGCTCGCGAATCCCGATGTAGCGGCCCATTTCGCGCGTGCGCCTGCCGAACGGACCGGGTTTCGTGCGTTGCACGAGCGCGAGCATGGCGTCGATATCGGCAGCGCCGAGCGCGATCACGTCGCGGTCGTCGATGCTTTGCGTGAAACGCGACGTCGCGATCATCTGATGGATGGTGCCGACGCGCTCCGCGTGCAATGCGCCGATGTCCGCGAACGCATCCGCCGACAGCATCGCGACGTGTTCGCCGGGTTGCAGCAGCGCGTGCAGCGCGCGCCAGGCATCGGGTGTATCGGAGGCGATGGCCCCGAACGGCGCGACATCCGGATGGAAACGCCGCGCGAGTGTGTCGCCGAGGCCGAGATGCGCCTGCTTCGTGGTCAGCGCGGTCCAGATCGGGCGGTCGAGTGCGGCGTGGGTCGGGCGGATCATATCGGCTCCGGTTGCGAAAGGTGATCGAATGCCGATCACTTTAGGCGAGTCGGAGCGTTCCGGCTATTGTCGGAAATGACAGTTTCGGGGGCATTTGCGCCAAACGAAACGCGTCAGGGGTAGCGCGCTTCGTCCAGATCGGCGATGAGCGTCGGGCCTGTCGGTTTCCATCCGAGGCGCGCCTGCGTCAGCGCGCTCGACGCGGGCATGTCCAGGCCGACGAACATCGCCATCCAGCCGAAATGCGCGGCTGCATCGTCCGGAGAAATCGACGCGACCGGCAGCTTCAGCCCGCGTCCGAGCGCTTCGGCAATCGCGCGGCTCGCGATGCCTTCCTCGCCGACCGCGTGATAACGCGCGCCGCTTTCCGCCTTCTCGACGGCGAGCCGGTAGAGCCGCGCGGCATCGGAGACATGGCCCGCCGGCCAGCGATTGCCGCCATCGCCCACATAAGCGACGACGCCCTTGTCGCGCGCAATGCCGATGAGCGGCGTGATGAGACCCTGCTTCAACGGATCGTGAACCTGCGGCAGTCTCACCACCGACACGTTGATGCCGGAATCGAGCAGCGCGTTCCCCGCCAGTTCGGACGCGATGCGCGGATTCGGATGACGCGTGTTGAAGACGTCCTCGCGCGCCGGTTCGCCGTGCTCGCCGCTGCCCATGCCGGTGCCCGACGTGATGACGAGCGGACGATTCGTGCCCGCGAGCGCCGATCCGAGCGCGGCGATCGCGCGCTTGTCCTTTTCGCAGTTCTCGACGAAGCGCGAGAAGTCGTGATCGAAGGCCGTGTGGATGACCGCATCCGCCAGCGCCGCGCCGCGCGCGAGGCTTTCCGGATCTTCCAGCGTGCCGCGATGCACTTCGGCGCCGGCATCTTCGAGCGCCCGCGCGCCCGCATCCGAGCGCGTGATGCCGATCACCCGATGACCCGCGTTGATCAATTCGTGCACCAAGGCCGAGCCGATGAAGCCGGTCGCGCCCGTCAGAAAAATTCGCATGGTGAAGCTCCCTGGTCGAATGGCGCTCACTATCCGACGTTTTTTTATCCCGTTAAAGTAGTGACGTCATCCTATTAAAACGACTAACAGGGTTTCATATCCGTGGATACGGCCAGATCGCTCGGCGATTTTCTGCGCAGCCGGCGCACGCGTCTCGATCCGGCGAGCTTCGGTTTCGCCGGACGCCGCCGCACGCCCGGCCTGCGCCGCGAAGAGGTCGCCCAGCGCGCGAACATTAGTCCGACCTGGTACACGTGGCTCGAGCAGGGACGCGGCGGCGCGCCGTCGGCCGATGTGCTGGAGCGCATCTGCGGCGCGCTGTTGCTCACCGATGCCGAGCGCGAGCATCTCTTCATGCTCGGGCTGGGACGGCCGCCGGAGGTCCGTTACCGGTCCGCCGATGGCGTCAGTCCGCGGCTTCAGCGTCTGCTCGATTCGCTGCAGACGAGCCCGGCTATCGTCAAGACGCCGACGTGGGATGTCGTCGCGTGGAATCGCGCCGCGGCCGTCGTGCTGACCGATTACGGCACGCTGCCGCCCGGCGGGCGCAATATCCTGCGATTCCTGTTCCGCAATCCCGATGTCCGCGCGCGGCAGCACGACTGGGACAGCGTCGCGCGCTTCGTCGTCGGCGCGTTCCGGGCGGACGTGGCGCGCGCGGGGCTGGTGTCGGAAGTCGGCGAGCTCGTCGAAGAGCTTCGGCACGCGAGTCCCGAATTCGACGCGCTCTGGCGCGACAACGACGTCCACAGCCACGAAGAAGGCGGCGGCATCAAGCGTCTGATGCATCCGGCGCTCGGATCGGTCGAGCTGGAATATTCGGCGTTTTCCGTCGATGGCCGGCCGGATCTCGGCATGATCGTCTACACGCCCGTCGACCGCGAGATGGCCGAGCGGATCGGCCAGCTCGCCGCGAGCGCGTGACGCTTCAGAACTTCTCCACCCACGGCCGCAGCTCGATTTCCCACGTCCACGCGCTGCGATGCTGGCGCAGCACATCGAGATAGGTTTGCGCGATGGCGTCGGGATCGAGCGTGCTGTCCGGCGCGTCGGGCGGATCGGCGCGATGTTCGGCGCGCACGCCGCCGTCGATCACGAAATGCGCGACGTGAATGCCCTTCGGCGCCAGTTCGCGCGCGGCGCTTTGTGCGAGGCCGCGCAACGCGAACTTGCCCATCGCGAAGGGCGCGGACAGCGCGAAACCCTTGACGCCCGCCGTCGCGCCCGTCAGCAGGATCGCGCCTTTGCCGGCGGGAATCATGCGGCGCGCGGCCTGCTGGACGGCGTGAAACGCGCCGAGCGCCGAGACGGCGACAGCCTGCGCGACTTCTTCGGCATCGAGTTCCGCGATGGGTCCGCGCACGCGCCCGCTCGCGTTGTAGATGACGATTTCCGGCGCGCCGATGCGGGCTTCGGCCTGGGCGAAGAGCGTTTCCATCTGACCGGCATCGGATGCATCGACGGGTAGCGCGATGGCGCCGGTCTCATCGACGAGTGCCGCGAGCTTTTCGACATTGCGCGCCGCGATGACAACCGGAACGTTTTCGGCGCGCAGACGCCGCGTAAGAGAGCCGCTGATGCCTGGCCCGGCACCGACGATGAGGGCGCTGCGGTAGGGAAGTGTGCTCATGGTTTCACGCTCGGACGAGAGGTGGAACCGATGATAACTGGGGTGGGAAATCGGCGCGCGGACCGGCTGCTGCGGGGCTGTTTTTGATGAAAGCCGATGGGTTTCTCAGCGCGACGTGATCGTCGCTACATCCGGCGCGCTGACGAACGGTGGCACGCTCGCGGCGCAGCGGAATACGAGCGTCAATGCGGGCAGCGCAAGACCGATGCAGGTCATTGGCGCATCAGCAAAAAAGGGATTCTGACTCGGCAACGCGGCGCGTGTCGGACGTTGGTGATCTGAACATCGTCAGCGTGCAGGATGTGACCACGAGCAGCGCGCATCGGAGCAGCGCGGGCGGCGGGTTCACGATTCGTCAAGCGGAGGCAGCGCGAGCTTCGGCGCGCAGAACGCGCGTTGTATGCGCTTGATCGTGATCACGTAGATCCGTGATCACGGCCCTCGATGTCGCTGTACGTCGGCGTGCCAGTGTACTCAAGCTGTTCTGCGGTGCGTCCGCGGCACTTGCAATCACCGCGCCTTTCAGATCGATGTTGCCCTTCACATCGACGTTAAAGCCGCCTTCGCCGGCCAGAATCTCGGCCCGCTGATTGACCTACGCATAGTCGCCGTCGGCGTGACGCGCGAGGCCGAACCGCAGCCGACAGCACGACGGAATGACTCTCAACATCTGACCCGTATTGAAATGGTCCAACGATAGTCACAATCTTTTTCTGATTGAATGGAAAGATCAGGAAAGGATTATTTACGGCCACGACGGAGACGGCGATAGTAAGAAGTTTCCGTCGGTCGTCCGAGAAGGCGAAGAAAAAGTAAAAGGACGGATCGTAGTTAATCAGAGCACGGCTCATTCACCGGGCCGGGTTCAGGCGCTCATGAGCGTCGTTCATGGTGATGACGACGCTCTCTCCACGTCCGACACACGCATCAGCAGCGGCGTTCTGCTCGGCCTTGGTCGGGTAAGTCGCTCGGGTTTGGCGTATGGATGTTGTCGCCGCCCGCGACGGTTTTTTTGTTCCATTCAGACCTAGAAGTTAGTTGATGATTTACCGAAAAAGGCTTGCGGCTCTGTCGTTCACAGCCCTGATGTCGCTCGCAGCAAATGCGCAGCAAATTCCATTCACAGACGAAGCCGCCGCCGCGCGCGCGAATGCGATACAGGATCAGCAAATCCAGCAACAACGCGAGGCACAGCAACGCGAATCGGCGATTCGAGCGCCGGCCTTGCGCTCGGAAATCCCTGACGAGAAGCGATATCCGTTGCTTCCTTCAGAGACGCCGTGCTTTCGCATCGACGCCTTCGAGCTCGATGTGCCGCAAACGCTGCCCGAGCCGATTCGGAAGCAGGGCGCATCATCGCTGCCGCTCGATCCGTTCGCGTTCGCCCGCGAGTGGCTCGACCACTACAAAGGTCAATGCATCGGCAAGGACGGCGTGAACGTACTGACCAAGGCGCTTCAGCAGGCAATACTGAGCCGCGGACTGATCACGACGCGTGTGCTGCTGCCCGAACAGGACCTGTCGACCGGCACGCTCAAGTTCGCTCTGATCCCCGGCGTGATCCGCGAATTGCGCTTTGCCGATCCCAACACGTCGGGCACATGGAAGACCGCTTTTCCGGCGCGTCCCGGCGACGTGCTGAACCTGCGCGATCTCGAGCAAGGCCTCGAGCAGATGAAGCGCGTCGCGAGCCAGGACGTCGACATGAAGGTCGATCCGACCAGCTCGCCCGGTGAGAGCGATGTCGTCATCACCGTCAGGCGCGCCAAGCCTTGGACGTTCGTCGCCTCTGTCGACAACTCCGGCAGCCGTGCAACCGGCAAGTGGCAAGGCAACGTCAGCCTGGGCATCGACAATCTTCTTGGACTGAACGACATCCTGAGCGTAGGCGCGAATCAGGACCTGTACTTCGACGACAAGACTTTGGGCTCGCACGGCTTCAACGGTTCCTACTCGATCCCATGGGGCTATTGGACCGCGACGCTGTATGGCAACACGAACACTTACTATCAGCAGATCGCCGGTGTGAATCAATCGTTCGTGTCGAGCGGCAATTCGCAGAGCGCGGGGCTCAAACTGCAGCGCGTGCTGCGCCGCAGCCAGAGCGACGTGCTCAGCAGCTATATGCAACTCTCGAAGCGCTTCGGTGCGAGCTTCATCGAAGACACGGAGATCGGGCTACAGCGACGCAACAATACTTTCCTCGAACTGGGACTGACCGATCGACATTACTTCGGCGGTGCACAGTTCGACGCGACATTGGCGTATCGCCAAGGCATCGGTGGTCTGGGCGCGAGACCCGATCCGGAACCGGATCCTTACTCCATATCCACGCGCGCACCGACCTACCGCTTCAAGATGGCCGTGCTCGATATGAACCTGTCGATGCCGTTTGCCATTGCGAAGCAAAGCTTCCGCTACGTGACGACCGTACACGGGCAATACACCAACGATCAGCTTTACTACGTCGACGACCTGACGATCGGCAGCCGCTACACCGTGCGCGGCTTCGACGGCGAACAAATGTTGGCCGCAGAAAAAGGCTTCTACTGGCGCAACGAATTGCAGATGCCGATCGGACAGACGCGCCAGTCGCTCTACGTCGGCGTGGATTACGGTCGCGTGTTCGGCCCGAATACCGAGTTTCTCGCGGGCACGCAGCTCGTCGGCGCGGTGATCGGCGTTCGCGGCGGCATTCCGTCGAAGTACGCTGGGTTCAGCTATGACTTCTTCGCGGGCATGCCGATTTACAAGCCGTCTTCACTCGAGACATCGCGCGTGACGGTCGGATTTCAGATGACCGCGCAATTCTGACGCGCGATCGACCTCGGGCTGCATTGCATGGTCAAGACACTGCGGCCCAAATAACAAAGGAGAAAACATGGCCAACGAGAAGAGTCTGACGCTCGCGTCGATTCATGCGACAGCGAAGGCGCTCACTGCCGGACTGCTGCTCGCGCTCGCCGCATGTGGAGGCGGAAGCGGCAGCGGACTCTCGGCTGTCGAGAACAACGGCAACGGGGCGACGGGAGGGACATCGTCGAATTCGGCGGATACGGCATCGACTTCATCGGACGCGCCCACATCATCCAGTGCGGCCGCGAGCTTCTTCAACAGCATCTTCTTGAAGGACAGCGGCAGCGGCTTCTATCAGTTCGATGCGAACTATCCCGGCAGCGGAGGCTACACGCCCGTCGCTTCGGGCAGAACCCGGTTCTACGTCGACAGTGATAGCGACGACAACTTCATCGCAGAGACCACAACGATAGCGGGCGCATATACGCAAGACTATGAGACGCAGCTGTATATCACGGCGGAAGGTGCGTTCACGTCGCGATCGACCCCCTACATCCATTTCGGTTCGAACTCGAAGATCTTCCAGAAGCTATCGCAAGGTTATGAGCTCGGCATGCGAGGCATGTCGACGGCCTTGGAGCGAATCACGATCAAATTGGACGACGTATCGGGTCTGCCGATCTCGGATGCCATTCGCAAGGACGAGGGTCCGGCCGTCAACGGACTGCCGTTTCTGCTTGCCGCCGACAAATCGCCGATGCCGAAGGGATCCATCATCTATCAGTTGCCGTACACGGTCGTGACCACGCACTTGTGGGCGAACCTGACAAAGGGGAAGGATCCGTTTGCGTCTCTGGAGGAGATCCAGGCCAGGACCGGAGGGGCCATCCAATCGTTGGGCGGCTATCGCTATCTGCAGCCCGCGCCGAACAGCATGATTCATATCGAGTACGACGGGGCTCTGTACCACGGTGAACTGGTGAAGGCCGGTGACATCCACGATGTCGTTCCGGCTGCGTATAACAGCATTGCCGCGGATTTCATCGCGCAGCGCGAGGCAGTTGCGCTCGCAAAGTAGTGAAGAAAGGAGAAGGAAGCACAATTGTTCCTTCTCCCGTCGACGGTGCGGCTTCAGTTCTTCACGCTTTCACGCCGTGCAGCAGGCTGCCGATGGCGTCGAGCGACTTCGTCACGTTGGTCAGATCGACCTTGGTGTACTGCGATGCATCGACCTGCGTCACCGGCGCCACGTTGATCTGCGGGCTCGCGAACGCGAAGCCCGTGATCGAGTTGGCGTTGATGCCGTTGTTCTGGAAGATGCTCGCGCCGCCGACGATGGCGCCCATTTCAGCGCGACCAAGTTCCTTGCTGACGGCGAGGTTTTCGATTCTCAACATGATGTCTCTCCTGATGACGTGAATGGCTGTGTGAGGGCTTACAGCTTCACGCCGCCGAGCACGCTGCCAACCGCATCGATCGACTTCGTGACGTTGGTCAGATCGACGTTCGTGTGCGTCGAGGCATCGACTTGCGTGACGGGCGCGACGTTGGTCTGCGGGCTGGCGAACGAGAAGCCGCCGTTGACATTGGCGTTGAC
>NZ_JALQEK010000050.1:0-102099 GCF_023630765.1 Caballeronia sp. ATUFL_F2_KS9A
GCATCGACTTGCGTGACGGGCGCGACGTTGGTCTGCGGGCTGGCGAACGAGAAGCCGCCGTTGACATTGGCGTTGACGCCGTTGTTCTGGAAGATGCTGGAGCCGCCGACGATAGCGCCCATTTCTTCACGGTCGAGTTCTTTGCTGACTGCGAGGGATTCGATCTTCAACATGATGGTTCTCCGGATGCGTGGATGATTGCGATGAGATGGGGAATCAGAGTGCGACGCCGCCAAGCAGGCTGCCGACCGAAGCGAGCGACTTGGTGATGTTCTTCACGTCGACGTCGGTGTGTTGCGAGGCATCGACTTGCGTGACGGGCGCGACGTTCGTTTGCGGGCTGGCGAAGGAGAAGCCGCCGTTGACGTTGGCATTGATGCCGTTGTTCTGGAAGATGCTGGAACCGCCGACGATGGCGCCCATTTCAGCACGGCCGAGTTCTTTGCTGACAGCGAGGTTGTCGATCTTCAACATGATGTAGCTCCTGACTTGGTTGGTTGGATGAGCACCAATCGTTGCGCTCGCAGCTACATATGCGAGGGCTGTGCCAGCGGCTACTAGAGGATCTGTTCGGTTAATGCAAGTCGTTGATCGACATACAAAATCGAGGTACTCAAAGCAGATCTCTACGCGCAGTCCAGGTCGCTAATGGTCGCCGGCTGTCGGCCGTCCAAAGACAGATACTCGAAACATGTCTGGAGCCGGCGAACACGCAAGGTAATCAGACACGCGACACGTTTCACGCCGCAAGAAGAGAGACGAAACTATGGAATACGAAGTATCGATGAAAAAGACGAACAGCGCTCGCATCGAGCGTTGGGGCGCAACTTGGGGAAGGAAGAACAGGCAGGAAGGGAGTACAGCGAAGAGAAGCAAGGAGAAGGAAGCAGCGTTGTCCCTTCTCCCCTTGTAGACGATGCCTTACAGCTTTCCGCCCACGATCAGGCTGCCGACGGAATCAAGCGTTTTCGTCACGTTCGTCAGGTCGACGTTGGTGTGCGTCGAAGCATCGACTTGCGTGACGGGCGCGACGTTGGTCTGCGGGCTGGCGAACGAGAAGCCGCCGTTGTAGTTGGCGTTGATGCCGTTGTTCTGGAAGATGCTCGCGCCGCCGACGATGGCGCCCATTTCAGCACGGCCGAGTTCTTTGCTAACGGCGAGGTTTTCGATCTTCAGCATGATGTGTCTCCTGGGACGGGTTGGGTTGGACGAGCACCAATCGTTGCGCTCGCATCTCCATATGCGAGAGCTGTGCCAGAAGCGTCCGGATGTTGTCCGGTTAGGCCGATCCATTGAATAGCAAGGCTCACCGGGCATCTACAGCATCATTCACGAACGAGCGGCGCATCGATTCGTCGGCTGCGCGATGACAGATCGCCGGACATGTCGGCGCACGACCGACGGTCCGCGTACACGAATGCGACGGGCTCAGTGAAACAGCCCATATCACATGCACGCGCCGTACAACGCTGGTGACAAAGCCACTTGCAGGCGATTGCCTTAGCGGAAAAAAGCCAAAAGAGGAGCGGCCTGGTCAATCCGCGCATTGCGCGCGTGCGGCCTTCGGAACAATGACGAGAGGGAGAAGGAAACGTCGTCGGTTCCTTCTCCCTTCGAGGGATGATGCTTACAGCTTCGCGCCGAGAATTTCGCTGCCGACGGTGGTGAGCGACTTCGTGATGTTCTTCACGTCGACGTCGATATGTTGCGACGCATCGACTTGCGTGACGGGCGCGACGTTGGTCTGCGGGCTGGCGAACGAGAAGCCGCCGTTGACATTGGCGTTGACGCCGTTGTTCTGGAAGATGCTGGAGCCGCCGACGATGGCGCCCATTTCTTCACGGTCGAGTTCTTTGCTGACTGCGAGGGATTCGATCTTCAACATGATGGTTCTCCGGATGCGTGGATGATTGCGATGAGATGGGGAATCAGAGTGCGACGCCGCCAAGCAGGCTGCCGACCGAAGCGAGCGACTTGGTGATGTTCTTCACGTCGACGTCGGTGTGTTGCGAGGCATCGACTTGCGTGACGGGCGCGACGTTCGTTTGCGGGCTGGCGAAGGAGAAGCCGCCGTTGACGTTGGCGTTGATGCCGTTGTTCTGGAAGATGCTGGAACCGCCGACGATGGCGCCCATTTCAGCACGGCCGAGTTCTTTGCTGACAGCGAGGTTGTCGATCTTCAACATGATGTAGCTCCTGACTTGGTTGGTTGGATGAGCACCAATCGTTGCGCTCGCAGCTACATATGCGAGGGCTGTGCCAGCGGCTACTAGAGGATCTGTTCGGTTAACTCGCCGGCCTGATAGGAAAGGGATTGCGGGGTGGAAGCGCGATTCGCGCGCCGAAACCATCCGCAATAGGCGAGGCCGAAGTGTGGGCCGCAGAGAAACAGAGGGCGGGGACTTGTCGGATTCCGACGAACAGCGTGGTCAACGATACGGGACGCGCGTGCGCGGACGAGCCGCGTCCCGTATCAGAGTCGATGAGATGAAGATCAGCTTAGAGCTGCGGAGAAACACCGAGCGGCGCAATGGGTTCCATGACCGGCGCGCTTTCCGGCTTCAGATCCTTGATGAAGGTGTCGGACATCGCGATCACGGTGGCGAGCGCGCGCGTGTCGTAGAGCGCGTGATCGACGTCGCCGCACACGGCGGCCCGGACGCGCGTCGTTCGAGACAGCTTCTTGCCGTGCCTGCCGAAATGCGCGTTCAGTTGATCGAGACCTTCGTCGCCTGCGCCGTACACGAGCAGCGTGCGCACGCCTTTGCGTTCGAGCGCATGGACGATGCTGTGCGGATCCGTGAGCGAACCGTGATCCGCCTGAACGACCTTCTTGCGCGTCACACCGGGCATCTGCGATTGCAGCCGCGCCGCCGCATTCGATGCGAAAGCTTTCAGGATCGGCTTGAGTCCGCGCTTGCCGCTCAGCACGAGCCACCATTTTTGCGGCTTCAGGATCGCGGGTCCGAGACGCGCCATCGTGTTGCGCCGCTGCGCTCTGAGCTCTTGCAGCGTCAGATGCTCAGGTACATGGAAGCGCTGCAGATTCACGGCGATGACAGCGCCGATAGCCGGCTCGATCAGCGACGCGCGCAACGCGCTATATGCACCCGAGCAGATGCCGAACACAACGACGTTATCGTAGCCCTTGCGTTTGAGCCATGCAGCTGCGGTCGCGACATCCTCGATCGTGGTTTGCGCATGAATCGACGCAACCGTGTCGTGCGTGCCATCCGGCGAACGTGCGGGACTGTCGCCGATGCCACGCGCATCGAAGCGCAACGATGCGATGCCGCGTTGTGCCATCTCCCGCGCCATGCGGACGGACAGCCGGCTGTCGCCTTGATGCACGCTGCCCGCCGTATTCGTGATGACGATCACAGGGCCGCCCGGCAGTCCGTCGCGCGGCTCGCACAAGATGCCGAAGAGTCCTGCAGCGCCGAAGATCACCGGGCGCTCGATCGCTTCCGGCGTTTCGATGATCGCATCGTCGCTCATGCTCGGCCGCGCTGCCTTTCTCGCGCGGGCCGGCTTGAGATCGCGGGCCATGCCTTCGGCCACGCCCTCCTCGATCCATTGCGCGGCGCGCTTGAGCGTCTTCTCGGGCAAGACCGACGATGCAGTCTCCTGCATGAATTCGAAGTAGTCGTCGAAGGCTTCCGTCTGCACGTCGACGCCTCGATCGAGCAATACGTTGCATAGCGACCGGCTCGCGCCCGGCCGCAAGTCGGCCACGAACACGCGCTTGGGCAGAGCGGACTGATGACTCATCGCCTTGCCGAGATCGAGCCCGCTCAGGCGGCTGCGAAACGCTTCGCTATAAACCTGACCGAGCACGTGATATGGCGAATCGACCTGCACCGCTCTCACGACGACGGGAAGATTTTCGACCCACGTCTGTCGCAGCGCGGTGAGTTCGCGCAGATAGTGGCGTCCGTTGACCACGGGCGCGAGGAGCGCGAGCGAATCCACCAGCGGATGATGCGATGCCAGCGCAGCCAGTGTGCCGCCCAGACGCAAGCCGCACAGCGTGACTTTCGTTACGCCCGTTTCCTGTCGCAAACGTTCGATAGCCGCGCCGATATCCGCGATGAAGTGATCGACCCGATCGCTCTCATGATCGATGCCGACTGAATCGCCGGTCGCCAGATAGTCGAAGCGCAAGACCGGAACACCGCGTCGGGAAAGCTCTTCGGCCAGATAGCGCATGGCCTTGTGGCCCCACGCTTCCTCATGCCCGAATGGGTTGCATAGCACGACGCCGTGGCTTCCATGGCCGACGTGAAGCCACCCGAAGCGGCCTCCGAAGACGATCGGCGTCATGCGTCGGCCCCACTTCCAAAATTACCGACGCATAGGCGCTCGCTTCGGTAAGAAGCGATATTGGCAACGCACTGAATCCCTGGGCCGCTCGATGTTTTATTTAGGTCGCGCATTTGTTGAGGTTCTCATTGCACGTTTTGCAAGATTTAACCTCCTTTCGTTTCTGGCCTTCGGTGCGCTGGACAACAAAGTGATGTTTTGCCGCATGCATGGGGTATACCGCCATGCATGCACGAGACCGGACGTCTAGACGTCGATGCAATGTTCGCTATCGCACATTCGCGTCTCTTGGCACGAAAAAAAGCTAAGGAGATCTACATGAACGGGAAGCCGGAATGAAGCGGTTCGCGAGGATCGCCATAACGCTTGGCAATGGTAGAAGGGCATCTATTGACTATTCGGAGGCATCGTCTAGATTTTCGTCGTGGCCGCGCTCAATCCATCGATTCGATTCGCCAAGGAGACGATCATGTGCACTCGCCTGAAACCCGGACGCCCTCACTCCATCTATTGCATTCTGCCGCCGCACATGCTGGAGCACATCGCGAAGCATGGCGACGCGAAGCAGCGCGAGATCGCCATCGACACGCTGTCGAAGGATCACACGATGCGGTCCTTCCGTGCCGTGGAGGCCACGCTCGCAGTCCGGCGCGCAGCGCCGATGCCCACTGCCGCCGCGCCTTCCGCGCATCGCACGATCTACACGGCCGACGAAACTGAAACGTTGCCCGGCACGGTCATTCGTACCGAAGGCGCAAAGCCCGTAAAAGACGATGCCGCCAACGAAGCCTATGACGGTCTCGGTGCGACCTTCGAGTTCTATCTGGAGGTGTTTCATCGCAATTCGATCGACGATGCGGGCATGCCGCTCATCGGCACCGTCCATTTCGGCAAGGACTATGACAACGCGTTCTGGAACTCGCAGCAGATGGTTTTCGGCGATGGCGACGGCGAGCTCTTCAACCGCTTCACCATTGCACTGGATGTCATCGGTCACGAATTGACGCATGGCGTGACCGAACATACCGCCGGCCTGAATTACATGACGCAGGCGGGCGCGCTGAACGAGTCGATATCGGATGTGTTCGGCTCGCTCATCAAGCAATACGCGCACAAGCAGACGGCGGACAAGGCGGACTGGCTTATCGGCGAGGGATTGCTCGCGAAGGGCGTCAATGGCGTCGCGCTTCGCTCGATGAAGAATCCCGGCACGGCCTACGACGATCCGAGGCTCGGAAAGGATCCGCAGCCCGCCGACATGAGCGAGTACGTTCGCACGACGCAGGACAACGGCGGCGTGCATATCAACTCAGGCATTCCAAACAAGGCGTTCTGCATGACCGCTCTTGAAATCGGCGGATATGCTTGGGAGAAGGCGGGGCGAATCTGGTATGAGACGCTGACCGACTCGCACCTCAAGCCGACCGCGACCTTCAAGACATTCGCGAAGCTGACGCTAACTGCGGCGAGCAGGCTATATGGCGCGAGCAGCGCGGAGGCATCGGCGGTCAAGAAGGGATGGCACGAAGTCGGTGTATTGTGATCGTGCGCGCGCTCGCATCTTCGCCGCGCTCCTGTTGTCGGGCGCGGCGCTGGTGTGCGCGGGCTGCGCTTCACATCAATCGTCGTGGGAGCCTTCAATGCACGCGGAGTTGACGACCGATGGCGGGTTAGCTGCCTTTCCCGGACTTGCACGGCCGATCGTTCTCGACGAGAAGGATCTTTCGCCCGACGATGGCGTTGCATTCGCGCATCTCGTCGTGGCGGCGCGCGCCGAGGCGAGCGCATCGAGGCCACGCGCAACGAAACCTGTTCCGGACGGCCGCACCTATCGGATCCATGTCGATGGCGACGATACGCTTCACCTTCAGGCCGCCGATCCTTCCATACCCCCTGCCTTTGCCGCCTTGATGGAGTTCATCAAGCGGCATGGACATCGCTAACTTCCGGCTGTGCGTGCGTCAACACTTCGGCTGAATTGGATAATTCCCCAGCTAACTCTGCTTTCGTAAGATGTGCTTGCAGTTTGCTGATTCCATACATTCAAACGGAGTATCTATGAAGCCCGCCAAAGTTCTGCTTCGATCATCATTGAGATGCCCTCCGTCGATCGATCGGCGGCGATCAGAAGCATCTACACGTCAATCAAAGGCAGAACGGCAATCGCTCGATAACTTCGGCGATTGCCGTTCTCGCGGTCGATCACCTCACCCGCGAGCTATCAAACCAGCCTTAGACCGAGGCAAGGATTCAAGAATTATGTATGTGCGTTGGCTCATACAAAACACCGGTTTTTCGTTTGCGCAATTCCGGCGTGCTGTATAAGATTGCCAAACATTACAGAATGTAATGTTAATGATGAACGTTTTCCTTGCCTCTTTGTCTGTAAATGCGCAAGGCGCCGAAACCTTGACGGAGCCAGATTGCTGAATGAGCGAGCGCAGACTCTCTCCCGCTCTTTCGATGACCGATCAAGCCGCACCATAAGGAGACTTCATGCCAACTCCCGTTTTCGAGTCCGTACGTCTAGACGATGTGTTGCTCGAACCAGATCCGATCGACCCCGCATGGATACTCGAAGGCAATCCTGTCGCCCGCAGTGGCAGATGGTCGCAAAGTCTCGACACGACGACCTCCTCGTGGGTCTGGGATTGCACCGCCGGCCGCTTCAACTGGTACTTCGAGCAAGACGAGACCATCTATGTGATCGAAGGCGAAGTCATCATTACCGCCGAAGGTCAGGAACCGCGCACGCTGCGCGCGGGACACGCCGCATTGTTTTACGCGGGCACGCGATCTCAGTGGTACGTTCCTAAGTATGTGCGCAAGCATGCCATCCTTCGTCCGCACATCACGAAGCCTGTGTTGTTCGCGCTCAAGGTGAGCCGCAGATTGCAGGGCAAGCCGAGCGGCTATCTGCCTCGCACGTCGCTCTGACAATCTCCTTCGAAGAACATCACGGAACGATCGAAGTGATGAGTCACGCGATGGATAACCTCGTCCATTGGTCAAGGCATTGCGAACGGATCAGGCAGGAGAGCGCACGGTTCCCGAGTTCCTGCGAGGCGCGTGGCACGCCGGAGTAGTCCGTAATACGCCAGCGCTTTAGTTCATTGCCGATGCCATCTGCCGCCGATTCGCAGAAAAGAATCAAACGCGCCAATGCCGGCATGCATGACCGCGCGTGATGCGAATTGGCTCTTTGCTCATGGAGAACTTTTCGCGAAACGTCGCATTCGCCTTTGGCGAATCAATCGACGCACGCTCGTCATAACATATGATTTGAACGCAACGCGGGATAGCTTTTGATTCTGCTGCATCCGTAAAGATACTTCCGGCGAGAGGCGGGCGCGAATTCGCGCCCGTTTTTGTATTGCTCGGCACTGCGCGAATACGCTTCTTCACCTAACTTCGCGAAACGCTACGAAAGCAAACGATTGCGAGTGCGATCATGCCGGCGTTTGCAAATGTATCGTCCACGACTATGCCGTCTGTCCATACGAACGTGCCTATCCGTTCAACGCCGCGAGCGATTAAGAAGTTTTTTCATATGGATGCCTATTTTTATCGTTTCCTCGACGCAATTTTTTCTTACCTGTAACCTGCGTCTGTGAGAACGCCTGGTGACTCCCAAAAGTTAAACGACGTCCACAGTCGACACGCTCGTTCGGAAGGAATAACACTAACGCAACGAATTGGAGGCTCCGCGATGTCAACCTCAACTGACGTCCTCGAAGCTACGTCCGTCGCTGGCGACTGCGCGTATGCGATGCATGATTCGACGGTAATCAAGCACATCGGCATTGTTTTATACGATGGTTTCTCTTTGCTGGCCGCAGGCACCCTCGCCGAAGCGCTGCATGTGGCGAACGAGTTGCAATCCGAAGCAGCGAATCATTCTTTGAAATATCGCGTGAATCTGGTATCGGCTCGCGGGGGTACGGTCTCGTGTTCTTCTTCCATGTCCGTGTGGACGGAACAACTCGCCGGAGGAAAATTCGATAGTCTCGATAACCTTTTCGTCGCAGGAGGCAGCGGCGTGGCACGCGCGTCCTCGGACGACAATCTTATGGAGCTCCTGAGACGCGTGAGCGGGAAGAGCGTCACCATTACCGCGATGGGAAACGCGCACATGCTCTTGTCGGCCGCGGGCGTTACGCCGCGGGACTGGCCTTCGATGAAGCAGGATATTCCGCCCAGTTCGGCGACCAAAACCCTATCAGAGCATGAACGCGATCAGGCATTGATGACATCGCTTGCATTCGTCAAGAAGGACTTGGGCGCCGATCTGGCTATGCGTGTCGCGGACCGTCTCGAATCGGGCGGAGGCTTGTCGCTCGAGGCGGCGTTCGAAGAGATGTATGACACGACGCTGGCCGAGAAGGCGCGCGCGGCGGCGCGTTGGCTCGTGCTGAACTGCGCAAAGGCGATATCCGTCGTCGATGCAGCGCGCATGTCTTCGATGAGCGAGCGCAACTTCCTGCGTCTGTTCAAGCGCGAGATCGGCGTCACGCCTTCGAAATATCTGCTTCGCGCGCGGCTCGATCTCACTTGCAAGCTGCTCGAAAATAGCGATCTTCCGGTCGACAAGATCGCCCGTCGAACGGGCCTCAGCAACGGAGAGAGACTGTCGAAGCTATTCCGCAAGGAATTCTCGATGTCCCCAACCGAATTTCGCGCACGAAGCCGGAATAAGCGCTGAGAGCGAAGCGCTCAGGTTGTCGGCGCCTGATCGCCGACACCTCGTTTGGCCTTGACCGAACTACGCAGACGCGCCTCGAATTGCAGAAGGATCGATTCCTTGGCGAGATTCGATGCCGCGTATTGTCGGCCGAGCGCACCAAGACGCTCACGAAGCGAGCGGTCATTGGCGAGACGAAGTATGGCTTTAGTCAATGCAGTCGGAGATTCGGGTTCGACCGCGAGGCCGACGGAATTCACGACGTCCCATAGCTCGGTGCCTTCATTCGCCGTGGCGATAACCGGCCGCTTGCTCGACAGCATGGCGCCGAGCTTCGATGGCATGACGAGATCGGCGGCATCGGCGCGTTGCGGCAGAACATGCATGTCCGCGAGCGCGAGCAGTTCGTGGAAGCGCTCTTTAGGCTGCAAATCGAGGAATTTGACATTGGGTAAGTCGCGGGCCTTATCGAGCAGGAACGATCTTGCGGGCCCGGCACCGCAGATCACGAACATGATGTCCTCGCGCCACGCGAGAAGCTTTGCCGCATCCGCGATAACTTCCAGACCTTGCTTGAGCCCCAGATTGCCGGAATAAAGTACGACCTGCACGCCGCGACCGAGAGCGAGTTGCGCGCGATACGAGTTGTCCGCGCTGTCCGATTGTGCATGCTGCATGTCGACCCAATTCGGAAATGTAAAAGCGTTCTCGCATAGGACGCCTTTTTGCACCGCCAGTCGCGTCATCGCGGCTGAAGGTGTGGAGACCACGTCGGCGCGCGACATCAGCCATTTTTCAGCGGACGATGCGAGCTTCTTCGCCGCACGGCCCTTCAGGATTCCAAGCCGGAAAGCGGCATCGACCTCGTAGTCCTGTACGTGAAGCCAGAACGATGCACTCGCGATGCGCGCTGCCAACAGCGCCATGGGCGACGCGAACAAGGGCGGCTCGACGAGCCATACGGCTTGCGGACGCCACGCGATTTGCACTGCCGCGGCGGGAATGGAGAAGAGTGCGAAGCTCATCAGATGCAATATGCGCTTCAAGCCCGAAGGGCGTTTCGGGCACCAGAAGGGCACGCGTATCACCGAAACATTGTTGAGCTGTTCCGTCACGTATGTGTGCGAGTTATAGCCGGCGCGAACGCGCCATTCCGGATAATACGGAGAAGCGGTGATTACGCGTACCGTATGTCCGCGCAATGCGAGCCATTCCGCCAGCTCGGCAGAATACTTTCCAACCCCGGTTACTTCCGGGGCGTAGTTGAGCGAGATCATCAGCACTTTCATCGAGCCACCCAATGTGGTTGAAACTGAAAAGTCGGCGCGCCGAACGCGCTGACTTTCAATCGAAGCGCTTGCGAATGAAGCGGCATGGGTTGCCGCCATAAACGCCTTCGGGCTCGAGCGAACGATGTACGACGGAAAGCGGTGTAACGACCGCCGAACGGCCGATGGTCACGCCCATTTGCACGACACAATTCGCCGTGATCCACACGCCGTCTTCAATGACGATCGGTGCAACGCTCAGATTCATCGTCGTGCTCATTGCGTGCGAGCCGGCTGTGAGGAACGTGCCTTGTGAAATGCACACATGCGATCCGACGCGGATGGGCGCCTGGTTATAGATCCACACATCGGCGCCGAACCATGAGTGATCGCCCACTTCGAGATTCCACGGTGCTTTCACGCGAAGCTGTTGCAGGAAGCGGCAACCGACGCCTATCTTCGCGCCGAAGAGACGGAGTAACGCAACTCGCACATTCGAAAACGGGTTGAGCTTGTTATTGATGACGCACGCTTCGACAACAAACCATAGTGCTTCGATGAGCGTCGATCGCGCCTTCTCATAGTTGCCCTTTCCTGCTCGGCTCAGATCGATGACGCGATTGGCAGGGTGCTCGTCCTTGACGTCGTGGACAACGGTTTCCGCGTTCGACACCGCATTGTCGGTGAGGAGTTCTGATGCCATTTGGAAGCTCTCCCAGCAGTCGTTGCACGTTTCAGGTATTGGCGGTGCGGACAGATCGACTTAACTGTCGCCAATCCGGGACATCTTCGGAGAGGGCTGCCAGCACATACGGCGCACTCGAAACGTCTCCAGTGCATGACGAAGCACCGACAGCCTGCGGTCGTCCGTCAAGGATTCGATGCGGTGCTTGCCTCGCTGGATCAGCCGCATTCTCAGGTCGGGGTCGATGATGAGCTCACGAAGTGCATCGGCCATGCTGTCCGGGTTCACAAGATCGATGAGAAGCCCCGCGTCGTCAATCTGGTCTCGCAGGTTTTTCAGGTCGGAATACAGCACGGGCACGCGAAGCTGAAACGCCTCGTAGGGCGGCAGGTTCGTGGGCCCGAAATACGTGGGCATCACCAATGCGACCGCCTGACGATAGAGGCAGGTCACTTCGATATCGGACACGAAGCCTGCAAAGCGGATTCGGTCCGCCAGCCTGAGCTCATCGGCCACTGAGCGTACATGAGCCAGGTTGCCGAAGTCGCGCCCAGAGAATATGGCGCCGACCCTGATCCCGAAGCGATCCTCCAGGCTGCGCAATCCCCGCAATAGATAGACATGGTTCTTATGCGGCCAGAACTGGGCGGGATAGTAGACGTAGTCGCAATCCAGGCCATACTTTGCCTTGATGTCGATAAAGCGATCCGGATGATCAAGCTCATGCTCGGACAACTGCGTTCCAATCGCGGGAGAAAAGGGAATCACATGAACTCTTTCCTCATCGACGGCATATCGTCGGATCACGTTATCGCGTCCCGCTTCTGAATCGACTACGACACCGGTCGCTTTCTTCAGCGCAAGTTGATAGATCTGCTCGCGGCGCTCGAACTCGCCGCCACAGCGAACTTCAGGAAAGTCCACTTCATCGCGGTGCGCCAGATCCCAGACCGTAAAGAGATAGCTGAAACGTGCAGTCACGAGAGCCAGATAGGACGGACCCGTGAAGTAGACGAGGTCCGCGCCCATTTCCCGTAAAGACCGGTCGAGCCAATTGAAGTACACGTGCTTTCTGAATAGTTGAGGCGGATTGAGCAGGCGCCACATGACATGGAAACGCGCAAGCAGCTTTTGCCAGCGGTGAACGCGAAGATAGCGAGCATCGATTCCAACCCGATGCAGTTCTTCGATCGCGGACCTGCGCGTCGTGATGAAGGTCACGTTACAGAGTTCGGGCGGCAGGCGCTTGGCCAGAAGCGCAGCGTTCGTCGCTTGCTGAAATCCTCCGCCTACTGAATTGTCCAGTTCGATAAAGACCACCATCCGGATCGGCCGGACATGAAAGCCGATGCCGGTGACATCCGCGCCGCTCGCATGTTCACGAGTTTCAACGCGGCGATGGGCGAATCGGGGAACTGCCAGATCACTTTGATAGGTAGTGCTCGAAGCGGCTCTCTTGAACAACATATCTTGAGTTCCCCGCAGAAGAAAGGACATGTTGCGTTCACAGCGACACGATCAATATCGGATCGTCTATCGTGGGCTGGTCTAACGATAGGCTGCCGTATATCCGCGCGACCCGTTATGACGGATGACGGCAAGACGTTGGCTGACCGATGAGTGAGACCGCGCCCGCCATTGCCGCGGACTCAGCACGCGGGTGCCCGGCCAAAAGCTTGATGATTTCCGCCAACGGACCTTGCCGGGCATCCGCGGCGCTACGATGCCTTTCCGGGGCGTTGCACGAGGCTGTCGAAAGGTGTCGACGAACATTGCCGCTCCCGCATGCGTCCTGGCTCACTGGAGAACGTCTTTGAAAACGCTCCACATCATTCCGTCTATCGAGGCAAGGAGTGGCGGTCCGGCGGAGGCAATCAAGAAGCTCGCTGCAGAACTGCGGCTGTTTGGACACACGGTCGATATCGTCTGTCTCGATCCTTCGGTCCATGCCGACACGTCAGATGACGCTGTGTTCGATCGAGTGGTCCGCCTTGGACACCGTGCAGGGAAATACTCGTTCAACTTCCGCCTCGTTCGCTGGCTGATCGAGCACGGCAGCCAATATGACGCGATTGTCGTGGATGGCATTTGGCAGTTTCATAGCGCGGCGGCCGTGTTTTCGCTGCGTCCGCGGAAGATTCCATACTTCGTCATGCCGCACGGAATGCTGGATCCATGGTTCAACATAGGCCATCCACTGAAGTTCGCGAAGAAGCTTGTCTATTGGTTATTCGTTGAACGACACGTCCTGAGCAACGCGAAAGGCGTTCTTTTCACTACGGATAGCGAGCGAACCCTGGCGCGCAAAGCATTCCCGCTATATCGCGCCAAGGAAAACACCATGACGATCGGCACCGTGCCGCCACCTCTGATCGAAAAGGCAGAGGTTATAAAGTGGCGCGCGTCGGGGCATTCGAATGACAAGAAGTTGATGTTGTTTCTAGGGCGGCTCCATGAAAAGAAAGGCTGCGACCTGTTGATTCGCGCCTTTCACGATCTGCGAGACGCCGCGAACGATTATCAACTAGTTATCGCGGGGCCTGACAACAACGGCGTCGCGGCGAAGCTGCGTCGTGAAGCCGAACAACTCGGGCTTGCCAGGAAAATCACCTGGATCGATATGGTGACGGGCGCGGACAAGTGGTCCTTGTTGCGGGCGGCGGACGTCATGGTCTTACCTTCGCATCAGGAGAACTTCGGCGTCGTGGTGGCCGAGGCGCTCGCATGCGGCGTGCCGGTGCTACTGACCGACAAGGTCGGAATCTGGCAGGAAGTCGTGGCGGACCGAGCGGGCCTCGTCGATGTGGATACGCTGCCCGGCATCACTCGGTTGCTCATGCAATGGACGAGCTTGCCGGAGCATGAAAAGGATGCGATGAGATCAGCTGCGAGGCAGTGCTTCGACGACCGCTTTCATGTATCTCGCGCGGCCAGGAACTATATTTCGCTGATGAGTGACGGCCGCGCCTAATGATCGAGGCAAGATACGTGCGTTCGTGCGCGCGACCTTCGCATGCGCGACTTATATGACGAGAAAGGGTGGAGCCGCGACGCGAATCGGTCAACACCTTGCCAGATTCCGTCACTTGACGAGAGACGAATCACAACGGGCGCTAAGCTTCAGTTGCGGACGATGCGCGTTCCGGCCTCTGCTACGCGTTTCAAAGCGCGTCCATGTCGGACATTCTCCAGTCGGGACACATCATGCGGGTATTTTCGGCCGAGCAGGACATTGGGGTTGAAGAAAGCGTCGATATCATCGCTCACGACGGCGTCACACTTGCTCTTATCATCCGTGCTTCCTTCTCGAGAGAAGGCGTGAATTTTTTCACGCCGCGCGAATACTCGCAGCAACTCGCGCATATGGAGCATGCCGCCGGAACGAAGATATGCGCGCATGTGCATAACATCATGGCGCGTGAAGTAAAGCTGACGCAAGAAGTTCTGCTGATCAAAAGAGGACGCGTTCGCGTCGATCTTTATGGTGCGAACCTGCACTATGTGACGAGCCGGACACTTGGGCCCGGAGACGTCATATTGCTGTCCGCGGGCGGTCACGGCTTCGAAATGCTCGAGGACGCGGCCTTCATCGAGGTGAAACAAGGGCCTTACATGGGCGATCACGACAAGGTTCGATTCGAACCGCGGTCGTGAGTTACGGCGTTGAAGAAAGCGGCATCAAGACCCTGAGATTGTTGTTCGCATGTGACTTGGCATAAGAGGAGAAGAAACGATGCCGAATAAGGTCGCGCTTGTTACCGGAATAACCGGTCAGGATGGTTCCTATCTCGCTCAATTCCTGCTCGATAAAGGATATGAGGTGCATGGCGTCAAACGCCGTTCATCGCTCTTCAACACCGACCGTATCGACCATCTTTACGAAGATGATCACGTAGCGCAGCGAAGGTTTCATTTGCATCACGGCGATCTCACCGATTCTTCGAGCATCCTGCGTATCATCCAGCGCGTTCAACCGGACGAGATCTACAATCTCGCCGCGCAAAGTCACGTAGCGGTCTCGTTCGAGGAACCCGAATACACGGCCAACGCGGACGGTCTGGGCGCTCTGCGAATACTGGAAGCGATGCGCATATTGGGTCTCGAGAAACGCGCTCGCTTTTATCAGGCATCGACATCCGAGTTATATGGGCTGGTCCGGGAAATACCCCAGCGGGAGACCACGCCTTTTTATCCGCGAAGCCCGTATGCCGTTGCGAAGCTGTACGCGTACTGGATCACGGTGAACTATCGCGAGGCTTATGGCATCTATGCGTGCAACGGCATTCTGTTCAACCACGAATCGCCGGTTCGTGGAGAGACGTTCGTCACGCGTAAGATCACGCGCGCGATTGCTCGCATCGCAATCGGATCGCAGGACTGCCTGTATCTCGGCAATCTGGGCGCAATGCGCGACTGGGGACACGCACGCGATTATGTTCAGATGCAGTGGCTCATGCTGCAACAGCCCGAGCCGGAGGACTTCGTGATCGCGTCCGGCGTGCAATACAGTGTGAGGGAATTCGTGCAACTTGCTGCCGCGGAGCTCGGTATCGTTCTGCGCTTCGAGGGCAGCGGTGTCGACGAGGTCGCGATCGTGGAGCGGATCACCAGCAAGGAATGCCGTGTCGCGCCAGGGACCGTGATTGTGCGTGTCGATCCTCGCTACTTCAGGCCGACGGAAGTAGAGACCCTGCTGGGCGATCCGGCGAATGCTCACGCGAAACTCGGTTGGGCGCCAACGGTGACTTTTCCAGCGCTCGTCAAGGAAATGGTGCAGTCCGATTATCAGATAGCGAAGCGCGATGCTCTGATAACCCTAGCCGGATACCGTGCGCTGGAACATCACGAATAAGCGCGCACGTGCGAGTGTCGACCGGGCCCGCTGGCTTCGCGGCCAGCGGACCTTTGATCGAAGAGTCGGTTCATTTTCCGGCTAACCTGCGGATCAGCGGTTGCAGACCCCGAGCCAGCTTCGCGAATCCGGCGCGTGTCAAGCGGAAGAAAAGATATTCGCCCAGCACGGACATCATCGTTCGATTGAGCGGCGCTGTGTTCATCGAGGTCTTTGGAAAGACGTCATACTCCGAGGGCTGTCCGAATCCGAGGAACATCGACGTTCGTTCGTTGACTTCGGAAATGAATTCCGTGTTCACGATGATCGGCTCGGACTTCTGTATTTCACTGTCGACCTGGAAGAACACGCTTTTCCTGACGAAGTTCTTGTCGGTTACGGGTCTCGCTCGATGAATGCCGTAGGTGTTGTAAATGACGAGCGATCCGCGCGGCATCTTGAAGCTCTTGACGTCCGACGCGAGGTTATCAGCGATGAACTCATCCGTGTAGTCGCTATACGCCTTTTCTCCGGACCAGAGATGCGAGCCCTCGATGTACTGGAACTCGCCGTCGTCGACATCGGAGACATAGAAGATAAAGATGATTCCGGGAATATGAGCGAAGGCTTTGTCGGTCTTGTTGTCGGTATGCCACTGCATGTGGTGCCCGCCGTACGTTTCGTAGTATCTCAGCGCCTTGAGTCTGAACTTGTCGCCCAGATATCCTTCGCAGACCCTGAAAACAAATGATGAGGTCGCGAAGTCGTAGAAGGTCTTCGACACGGCGAGCAGGTTCGTCAGATAGTATTGCTTCTCCCAGAATACACCGGCGACCTTGTTGACGTTCAGGCCCAGCTTCGTTGCAGTCGAATCGTGTTCTATGCGTTCGATGGCCGCTGGTGCAAGGGCGGAAGGAAACGCAAAGTATCCTTTTTGATTCAGCTCTGCGACTACCTGTTCGGGATTGACAGAAAGGAATTCGCGAGTGAAGAGCGCCTTCTCCGTCTGGCTCCACGATAAGCCAGCTCGAACGGAAATGTCAGGCGACGAGTGCTCGATCGCCTCTTCATTGAGACCTGGTTCTGCGGCGTCGAAAGGCAAGCTTGCCATTTGATTCTCCGGTCGTAAGTCGCGTGTCAAGCCGACACGGCACGCGGTGGATCGTCAACAGGCCATACTAGTCGCGCACAGCTCATTGACCGATGCAAGGCGGATGTCGGCAAGGAATTGGCCGAGACAGGGCGAGGTGTGAGCGCTCTCCCGACACATCGACCCGATTCGGCCAACCTCATGGCATATTCCGTCAACTCCGTCATCGGCCAGACGTGCGCTCCTATGCTTCGTGCACGTGCGAAGGTGGTTCACGGGTCGACATGTGCCGCGAGCAGCCAATTTCCGCAGGATCGCGTCGGGCGTGAAACCACCGGGGAGAGGCATGGACGTGACGAAGATCGAATGCGTGCTTGCGATGCTCGACAGAGCCTGAGCGATGCCACCACCTTTGGCCGCCTCGCGCCGTGCCCTCTTCGCGATGTCCTCGCGTCTGTTCGAAATGTTGCCATTCGGCGTCGGCAGATCGGAAGGACGCGACAGGGATCGATATCGGCGAGCTGCGCTTACGATCGCGTGCAACGTCTGCAGTTCCGGCCTGGCGTTCATTGTCCTGATTGCATCCGTCTCGTGGACGCTGCCGTATCTGGGCCAACAACGTTTCGGCGTATGGATGACGTTCTCGAGTCTCGCCGCAACGCTCGCCATGCTCGACTTCGGCATAGGCAATGCGCTTCTCAATCTCGTTGCAGGGGCGCGAGCGAATGAAGATGCTCGGCGCATTCGTGAGCTGATCACACATGGGGTATGGCTGCTCGGCACTGTCGGCGCGATTTGCGGAATCTGTTTGTACGCTGCGCTCCACATATTCGACTTGCGCCTCGTCTTCGGCCATAGCGCTGACGCCGCTGATGAAACGCTGGTGGCTGCGACGCTCTTTCTCGTTCTAACCTGCCTGAACATTCCTCTCGGTGGAGTGAAGCGTGTATGTCATGGCCTTCAAAGAGGCTGGGAACAGCATATCGTCAGCTCGATCGGTTATCTGATATCGCTGCCGCTCTTGTATTGGTGTTGTCTGCGTCAAGCATCCATTCCGTGGCTCTTGTTCGTCACCTATGGCATTCAGATCTGCATGTCGTCGTGTCTCGTTGTGCGATTGAATCGACAAGGATTGCTCGGCTTGATTTCGGGTGGGGCGCACTCGACGATGTGGACTGATTCGAAGAAGATCCTCAGCATGGGATCGTTGTTTTTCGGACTGCAGGTCGGCGTCATGTGCGCAAGCGGCTTCGACGCGCTCATCGTCGCAAAGTTATTGGGCGTGACGGAAGTCGCGAAGCTCGCCGTCGCACAGCGTCTGTTCCAGTTCCTTACTGTCGGGATCTCGATGCTGACGGTGCCGCTGTGGGGCCTCTATGCCGATGCGAAGGCGAGGGGCGACACGAATTTCCTGTCGATGACGTTAAAGCTGTCGATGCTCGGCACCGGTGCGATCGCCATCGTGACCAGCGGATCGATATTCGCCGCCTCCTCGTGGCTTCTGAGCAAGTGGGTCGGCAACCACCTTAGTATTCCCGTCGCGCTGCTCTGCGCGGTTGCGGTCATGTCGGTAGTCGATGCGTTCGGCAATGCGTTCGGCATCTTTCTAAACGGCGTCGGCGAGCTGAAATCACAACTGGTCGCGGTGTGTGTGAGTTGTGCGCTCGCCTTGTCGCTCAAATTCTGGCTCGTGTCCACATTCCATGAAGTCGCCTGGGTGGTGTGGTCGACGGTGATCGCAAGCCTGGTGTCTGACTACTGCGTGTACCTGTTCCTGTTCAGAAAGCGCATATTCGCGCATCTGAGCGTGTTCGACGACAAAGGTGCGACTTCCGCATAAGCGAACGACCGGCAGGAAAGCGCAGTAACGTCTTCAACCACGATGCCGTTCGCGCCAATGTCTTGCCACATTCGGTCAAGCAAGCCGGCGCAGCGGCGGGCTGGCTACATTCAAGGCTGTCGGAGCGGGTGGAGTATTGGATCGGCTATACGAGCATTCTTTTCTGACGATTGCCGGAGCGCTACAGATGACTAAGGACTTCGCAGACGACGTTGCCTTGCCACGTGGCGATAGCGCGGAAACGGTCACGGAATCGTATATACGGTTTCTGAAGCGCAACTATAAGGTTATCGTCGGGACGACCGTAATCGTTGGCAGCGTCGCGTGCGAGTACGCGATCCTCGCAACGCCGATCTATCAAACAAGCATATTGCTGCAGGTTCAGGAGCCTCCCGAATCGTCGGGCAGAAGCTCGCTCGAAGATGTGTCGTCACTGTTCGCGGTGAAGCCTCGCGCTGCAGCCGAAGTCCAGAAGATCACGTCGCGCAGCGTGCTGGAATCAGCTATCGCACCGATGCATTTGGACATCTCGCTCACTCCGCGTCGCGATATCTGGACTCGCGCGCAATCGAAGTTTGGCGCCGCGTGGCGCAGAATCACGGGCGAGGCCGAGGTAGGCGGCGTTCAACCGGGTTTGGCTTCGATTGCAGAAGTGCCCGAAAGCCTGCGCAAGAAGGCACTGGAAGTAGTGTCGGAAGGCAACGGACGCTATCGTCTTTTAACTCCCGACGGAGAGACTTTTAAGGGCAACGTATCGACATTGGAAAACTTCGAGACGAAGCGCGGTGCGATCGCGTTGAAGATCGATGCGCTTCCTGGAGGTGCCGGTCAGGTTTTCGATCTTCGGCGGTTATCGCGATCGGCAGTGGTCGAAAAGCTTCAGGAAAGACTGAGCGTCACGGAGCGAGGGAAAGAATCGAATATCGTCAGCGCATCCCTGGAAGGCACCGATCCGGTTTTCATTCGAAACATACTTCATGCAATCGGCACGACCTATGTCGCAAGTGAAGAGGCGAGAAGAAGCGCCGACGCACAGAAATCGATGGAGGCGTTGAGCACGGAACTGCCGATACTGAAGGGTCAGATAGAGAAATCGGAGGACCGGTTCAGCCGGTTCAAGAACGAGACGGGCTCAGTCAATCTTAGCGAGCAAGCGAACGTCGTCATCAGACAGCTGGCCGACGTGCAGGCCAAGATGACGGATCTCCAAGTGCAACGGCAGGAACTTCTGCGAAGGTTCACGAAAGACGACAGCACGGTGCTTGCGGTGGATCGGCAAATCACTAC
This sequence comes from Caballeronia sp. ATUFL_F2_KS9A, assembly GCF_023630765.1. NCBI lineage: Bacteria > Pseudomonadati > Pseudomonadota > Betaproteobacteria > Burkholderiales > Burkholderiaceae > Caballeronia > Caballeronia sp. ATUFL_F2_KS9A. The sequence continues at coordinate 20,006 of NZ_JALQEK010000050.1, forward strand.
ACTGAGCGCGCGTGCCACGCAATTGGAAGCCGAAGCGCGAATGTTGCCGGAACTCGAGCAACAGGCGCTTCGGCTTTCACGCGATATCAGCGTCAACAATCAACTCTACGCAGGCTTGCTGGCGAACATGCAGCAGTTACGCTTCATCAAGGCCGGCCGGGTGAATGAAGTACGACTGATCGACGACGCCACGCTTCCTGAAGATCCGATAAAGCCACGGCGATTGCTCATTGTTGTGCTCGGAATTGTTGGCGGCGCTTTTCTGGGAATTCTGCTCGCGCTCGCGAGAAAAGCATGGTCGGGCAAAATCGACGGTCCCGATGATATCGAGCGGCGCACGGGTTTGCCTGTGTTTGTGAGTGGCGCGTTCGGAAACGTAGCAGGGGCCGCATCGTATCGCCAAGGTATCGACGTTGCTCGTGCAGGCGCGAATACCACATCCAGAGCGCCGTCGATCGAGAGCCTGCGTCGATTTTCTGCCATCTTCGAGCATAAGATGCTCGAGTCCGGTTCTCGCATTGCGATTTTTAGCGGGGTCAATGCGTGGACGGGAACATCATTCGTAGCGGAGCAAGTCGCGGCTCAACTTGCTCAGAGCGGCGCGCGCGTGCTCTTGATCGATGCCGACGCGCGCGCGGGACGCTTATCCAAGAGGCGAAACGCCGGATCTGCGCCCGGGCTATCGGATGTTATCTCCGGACGCAGCACGTTCGACGAGGTCGTTCGAATCGGCTCCGCAGGTGACTTCGACTTATTGCCGAGCGGAGTGCGAACGGACGGAGTACCTTCCAGCCTTTCGAGGGATACACTACGAAAATCGCTGACATCGGTTGGCGAGCGTTACCAGTTCGTCATCCTTGACGCTGCGCCGGTGCTCAGCGCGGCCGAGACGCTCGTCATGGCGCGGCAGGCGGGTTGTGTGTTCATTGTCGCGCGAGCGAATTTATCGAGAATCGGCGATCTGACAGCTTGCGTCGACGCGTTCGAATCGATCGGCGTTCGGGTAACCGGGGCCGTGCTTAATACCCTGGGCCGCAGAAAACATAACGCGCTGACAGCCGCCCCCGTCGTCGGCGCCGAGTCGTCTTCGACGGCCGGCAACTCGCGCGCTTCGCCGAGCGCCTTCGGCGGCGCTTCACTGACCACGCAACGCGACGCGATTCGCGACGGCATCGCGCCTCGTCCATCGGGACTTCACGAGACATGAACGATCTGCAAATGTGTAGCGTCGGCCGGGCCGCCGCAGCCCGCGGGTGTCATGACGGATCCCGTCGCGCTGTAGCGGTCTTTGCGCTGGCCTCGGTGGTCTCCGTGGCGTCGACTTCGACGCGCGCCGCCGATCTTACCAGCGCCCAATGGACCGCCTTGCAGAAAAACGCACAGTCGATCGTCGATACGGAATCACCGGCATCGGCATTGCCTTTCACGGTAAGCACTGCGCTCATAGGAACCGGGCGTCGACCTATTGTATTTGCTCATTACTTCACTCCATTTCCTCTCTCTATCGATAACCTTCCGGCACGTTCCGATTACTATTGCACGGAGTATCTGAATCGCTCCGGTGAAGGAAGCAAATACGCGAGCGTTGGCGGCTATCTGCGCGACCGGCCCTTACCTTTGGCCCGTTACACCACTAACGTCTATAAGCAGCGCGCCCTGGCCGTGGAGATACTGCGCGCGAGGAAGATTGACATAGACGGCTTCGGCGTAGACCTTCTGCAAATCAACAGCGGCTCGCTATGGGACGACGTGATGCGGGTCTATTCCGTTGCACAGCATGTCGCGCCCGACTTCAAGATTCTGGCCGAACCGGATATGGCGGCGCTCGATGGTGTCAGTGTGTCGGATATGGTCGCGGCCATACGTGTCATTGCAGGACAGAAGAACGGGTATCGAATGGCCGACGGAAGCCTTGCAATTGCGCCGTTCTACGCGGAGAACGTCAGCCAGAATTTCTGGTCGGATGTGATTCGCGGAGCTGCGGCTGCAGGCGTGAACGTCACGTTGATTCCTATTCTCCTCGATCCCGCCAAATCCGCCGACTTTCGCACAATCACGAATTCCTTTTCGTTCTGGGGCGTTCGAACGGTGCCGGAATCGACCGATAAAGGCGGTTGGGAAGATCAGGCGCTTACAAATCTCGAATCGTTCGGTGCAGATATCATGACGCCCGTCGCGCCTCAGGATTCACGGCCAAAAGACTCGGTGTTCTGGGAAGCGCAGAATTCCGCACTCTTTCGGGCGCAGTGGTCTCAGGTGACGTCGCGAGATCCAGCCTACGTGCAGCTCGTCACCTGGAACGACTACTCGGAATCGACTCACGTCTCGCCCTCTGTCGGTACGCAGTATGCCTTCTATGATCTCGCGGCTTACTACATCGAATGGGCCAAGACCGGAAATCCGCCGCCGATCGTTCGGGATAGCATTCTCTACTTTCATCGCAGGCAGATCTTTACGCCGGGCCGGTCTTCGACGCCGGAGACCGCGATGGTCGAAGAAGGCGTGGGCTCAGTCGTCAACGACATCGAAATGGTCGCCTTCCTGACCGCGCCCGCTGTCTTGCGGATAACCTCCGGCGGAACGGACCACACGTCGAATGGCGTGGCGGGCTTGAACGTATTCCGTGTTCCGGCGGTTTCCGGCGTACCGAGCTTCGCCATTATCCGCAATGGAGCCACAGTCGCACAGGTAACGTCGACCACATCGATCGTCTCGGTAGGCGCGGCGCAGGACCCGTTATACATCGGCGGAGGATCGGCGCGCTCGCCCGTAAGTCTGGTATGCAGCCAGTAGCGCGCTCAACAAACGACATGGCGGCCACATGAAAAGTCCGGCGAACGTGGTTTCATATCTTGCATTGGGTATCTTCTTGTTCGCGGCCGAGTTCTATACCCTGGGGATGAGTCCCGGGCATAGCCCGCTGATGCTCGTGTCTCACGTTCTCTTACTTGGCGTGGTCCTCTTTCACCTCGGCATGCACTTGTTCGACAGCAAGCCGTCGTTTGCGGACGCATCTGTCGTGGTGTTCGAGATAACTTTCCTGATACTCGCACCGGCTCTTCAGTTGGCGCATGACGCGCAAGTGCTCGTGAATACGATGCCCTTCGACGACACTTCGGCGCTGCATGCGAATCTCATATTTATCGTTTTCATTGTCACTTACCTTGGCGCGCGACATCTTCTTCCGCGCACGATTCAAGCGTCGACGGCCCGCGCTTCGGAACCATTGACGATCCGTTATGCGGCGCTTATTCCGGCTCTGGCGATCTGCGTCGTGGCTGCGATGAGCGCATTCAATTTTGCCAGCCAACTGCAGGCCGGCGATCTGGACGGAATCGACGTCACCCCTTTGGACATGATTCGCGCGAAGGTGCTTTTCTTTCTGATCGTGCCCGTGTTCATTCTTATCGTGTTGCATCGTCCTCGTCGAATCGGACTGGTGTGGATTGCGCTCGCGCTTTTCGCGTTCGTCTTGCTACTCATTTGCCAGAATCCGCTGACGGAAAAGCGAAACGCACTCGGTCCCATCTATCTGACGCTGCTCGCATTGGCGTTTCAGCGGCACCTCAAGAGTCCATCCCGAGTGTTCTGGGCAATCTTCGTTTTGAGCGGACTGTTTTTTCCTTTTTCCGAGTTGTTCACGAACAGCAGAATCGATAAGTGGCCGCTTTCTTGGGCCACGATAGAGAGCTTCTTCGAGGAACACTTCGCATCCACGACCTATGACGCGTGGGCCAATACGGAAGCCATTGTGGAAATGGTGAGTCGGGAAGGAATCAATGCGGGCAGGCAGCTCGCGGGCTCCCTGTTGTTTTTCGTTCCACACGCTGTCTGGCCCGACAAGCCTCTGGCGACCGCGATTCTGGTGGGCGAATATCTGCAGCGAAATTACAGCATGTGGTTTCTAAACCTTTCCGCGCCGTTGCCTGCCGAAGGCTATTTCGATTTTTCGTGGGCGGGCGTCGTAGCTTATGGTTTCTTGCTGGGTTATTTCTCGCGCCGCGCCGACGCGTTGGTCGAATCGCCGATACCGCTTCGGCGAGCGCTGGGATGCTATCTGTCGTTCTACGTCGTGTTCGTCCTGCGCGGGTCATTGATGGTCGCGGTCGCTTACGTGGTGCCCGTTCTCGTCACGTTTCAACTCGTGTCCTTGCTCCTCACATCGCGAGAGAACAGACGCGTCGAGCCGCGCACGGCGAGGCCGCTCTATAGCGGCATGGCACGTCGAAAGTAACCTCTCGCCGGTTTAGAGAACGGTGAGTGCTTCAGGCGGGGACGCCGCTCATGTTCTGCTCTTGCCCAATCCAGATCTGACTGTCGGGAAACCAGAACTCTCTGGATTTTGGCGGCGCAGCCAATGTCACTGGCAAGTCAGGATTGAATATTTTTGACCAGGCCGACAGATAGGACGGCATCTTCACAAGATGGCCGCAGTTCGAAAGCAGCAGACTCGATACCAGCGCTTCTCGTCCGATCTCCAGCCCGGGATGACCGCTGAAGTGCACTGGCTTATCGCCGTTGGATAACAGTTTCGCGGGCGCGACATTGATCGGACGCTCGAACGGCCACGCACTGAAGAATTCGATGAAAGCCGGCTCGTCGCTGGAAACAAATATGTTGGTCAATTGCGGGTTGAGCATGAGCGTCTTATCGACAAGCCGGCAGAAATCGACCCACGGAAGCGTCACCGCTTCAAATTTCTTGTCAGTGCCTCTGAAGTGCACGCCCAACGTGGAGGCGCTGATCCCGAGTCTTGCGCAGGTCGATTCGACTTCTTCGCGGATGTGCGCCGCGGGCCGGTAATGCGAGCGGAACAGATCGCTCGCGCTTCGCAGACGAAGCGCTGCGTCATACCGTTGCCGGAAACCCAGTTGAACCGGATCGCGCACGGTGGATGTCCGAACCTTATGCGACGTGGCGTGCCCGTTCTCCGGCCGGACGCTTTCGAAGAGCGCCGAAAACCAGTCGATCGTTCCTTTCACATCGCCGTACAGGCCGCCTCGGGCCGAAATTCGCGGAGTCAGGCGGTTCTCTTCACAGTGCATAAGGATGAAGAGAACCATTTGCATGATCGCGAAGAAGCCGCAGTTTTCCCTGATCTCGATCGAAAACACACCGTGATTCTGCCGCTGCCGTGCAAACAACATCGCGCGGCTGGGCGCGGCAAGCGAGTACTTGAATGTTTCACTACGACGGAGTTTCCTCAATTGATCCACCACCATGCGAAACATGTTCGATTCCTGTTGATTATGTTCGCGTGAATACCAGCGTCACGCGTCGACGTACCCGGTGCGCTGTGCGTTCTTCGTGAAGTCGGCATAAGTGGCCGCGATGCCTTCTCTGAGCGAGATCGTGGGCGTCCAGCCCAAAGCGGATAGCCTGGATACATCCAGCAATTTCCTCGGCGTGCCATCCGGTTTCGAGCTATCGAATTCCAGTGAGCCCTGAAAGCCTACGACGTCGCAGACGAGGCGGGCGAGGTCCGCGATTGCTATGTCGCGTCCACATCCGATATTGAACATGCCCTCGGCGTTATGGCTGTCGAGCAACGCGAATACCGCCGACGCCAGATCGTCGACGTGCAGGAATTCCCGTTTCGGCGAGCCCGATCCCCAGACGGAGATCGATTGGAGTCCGTTCAGCTTCGCTTCGTGTGCCTTTCGGATCAGCGCGGCCAGAACGTGCCCGTTCTGCAGATCATAGTTATCGTTCGGACCGTACAAGTTCGTAGGCATCACCGAGATATACCGCATCCCATGCTGGCGGTTATATGCCTCACACAGCTTGAGCCCCGCAATCTTGGCGACTGCATATGCCTCGTTGGTCTGCTCGAAGGCGCTCGTCAGCAGATATTCTTCCTTGATGGGTTGAGGGCAATACTTCGGGTAGATGCACGACGAACCGAAGAAGACCAGCTCGGGCGTGCGCTTCTTGAAGGCCGCGTGGATCACATTCGTTTCGATGACGAGATTCTCATAGAGAAACGAGGCCGGTTGAGTGGAGTTGGCGTGTATGCCGCCGACCTTCGCAGCGGCGAGCAGCACGACATCGATGCGCTCGTGCGCAAAGAAATCGGCCACAGCGCGCTGATCGAGCAAGTCGAGTTCCTGTCTGGAACGGGTAACCAAATGGTGATAGCCGCGACTGGCGAGATGCCGGAGAAGGGCCGAGCCGACCATGCCCTTATGCCCGGCAATAAATATCCGAGAGCCTTTATTCATGTTGGTGCTCAATCGTCCATTGATGTGCGTTGATCGGAACGTGAGGCCCGATGTGCGATTGCCAGATTAGCGAGGCATTCGGTCAATCATCAGCTTGTGGCGGACGTTGGCAAGGTATTGTCGCGACCGGGCTTTCTCGTCATCGATGACGCGGCCGCCATCTATGCGCCATGGACGGCTCATTACCCGCGAGACCCGCCTCAGCCAACGTCATGGCAGATTCGGCCACCCCGCCTGGCGCGGCTTTCCCCAATCCTATGCTGCGTGAACGCATGCAGGCCGTTACGGGATCGATTCGTCCTTGAACGGACCGGCTCAGACGAGCCATCAAGCATCGATCTTGACACCAGGAGAGGGACCTGATGATTCCAGTAAACGAACCCCTGCTCGAGGGAAACGAGAGGACATACCTGAACGAATGCATCGAAAGCGGCTGGATCTCGTCGGACGGCGTATTCGTCGAGCGCTTCGAACGCGCAATGGCTGCATATGTAGGCCGCAAGCATGCGATCGCCGTCGCAAACGGAAGCGCGGCGCTCGACGTCGCCGCCGCTGCACTGAGTTTCGAGCCGGACGATGAAGTCATCATCCCCACGCACACGATCATCTCCTGTGCATCGGCGATCGTTCGAACCGGCGCGCGACTGCGGCTCGTCGATTCGAATGCGGATACATGGAACATGGACGTAGCGAAAATCGAAGCGGCCATCACGAGCCGCACGCGCGCGATCATGGCCGTACATACCTTCGGCTTGCCGGTCGACATGAAGCCGGTGCTGGACCTCGCGAAGAAGTACGGCCTGGCTGTGATCGAAGACGCGGCGCAGGCTATCGGGCTCACCTATGAAGGAAAGCAATGCGGCAGCTTCGGCGATATCTCCTGCTTCAGCTTCTACGCGAACAAGCACATCACGACGGGCGAAGGCGGCATGATTCTCTGCGACGACGATGCACTGGCGGCGCGCGCAAGGAGTTTGCGAAATCTTTGCTTCAAGCCCGAGAGGCGGTTCGTGCATGAGGAGCTAGGCTGGAATTATCGTATGAGCAGTCTTCAGGCTGCGGTCGGGCTTGCGCAGTTCGAGAAGCTCGATGAACGCATAGCGAGAAAGCGCACACTGGGGCGGCGTTACGAAGCGCTTTTGCATGATGTAAGGGGCCTGGAACTTGCTCCTGTTGCGTGTTCCTATGCCGAGAACATCTATTGGGTGTTCGGCGTGGTGCTGGATGATCGCCTGCCCATCGGCGCGGACGAAGCACGCGCAATACTCGCCGATGCCGGCGTCAGCGCGCGGCCATTCTTCTGGCCCATGCACGAGCAGCCTGTATTTCGCAAGCAAGGGTTATTCGAGGGCGAAAGTTATCCGGTCGCCGAGCGCATGAGCCGGCGCGGTTTCTATTTGCCGAGCGGACTTGCACTAACCGAAGCGCAGCAGGATCAAGCGGTGGCCGCGGTCCGGAACATGATGGCCGAGTATGTCTAGAAGCTCCGCAAGCCATGCTCGCGGACATTGCCTGCTTCATATGACCGTCATCAGTCACATCGATGATGGGTCGTAACACCACGGAGTGCAGCCATGGAGAATGCAATGCGTTCGACCGACTCGATGTCGATGGCCAACGCGCTAGCGCCGCATATGCAGTCTTGCCGTCGCATTGTGCCGGTCATACTCGCGGGAGGATCGGGCACGCGCCTCTGGCCGATGTCGCGCGAGCAGTTTCCGAAGCAACTGATCGGCGTGGTCGGACGTGACTCGCTGCTTCAGGCTACCGTGTTACGAATGGACGGATTCTCCGGCGACTTCGACGTCGATATGCATCCGATCATCGTGTGTGGCGAAGAGCATCGTTTCACGACCGAGGAACAAGTGCGGTTATGCGGCGTCGATGCGCGGATCATTCTCGAGCCCGCGCGTCGTGATACTGCGCCCGCACTGACGCTCGCGGCGCTTGCGGCCGTCGAAAAAAACGAAGACGCGATTCTCGTCGCGATGCCTTCCGATCATTCGATCGCCGATCTTGGCGCGCTGCATGAAGCGATATCGATCGCCGCGGACTACGCCGATAGCGGAATGATCGTGACGTTAGGGGTTCCGCCGACGCGTCCCGATACCGGCTTCGGCTATATTCGTCTCGGCGAAGCGCTGGAGAAGGGTGCTCATCTTATCGACCGCTTCGTAGAAAAGCCTGCCGCCGAACTCGCCGCGCAATACCTCGCTGCACAAACATACTGGTGGAACAGCGGCATCTTTGTCGTTCGCGCGAGCGTGTGGCTCGATGCCCTGGCGCATCTCAATGCCGATATGCATGCGACATGCACGGCGGCACTGAAAGACGGCAAAGCCGATGGCCATTTCTTTCGTCCGTGTCCGAATCAGTTCGGCCGTGTGCCTTCCGATTCGATCGATTACGCGGTGATGGAGCATATCGGCGACGCTGGCTCGCCTTGCAACGGCGTAGTCGTGCCGCTGTCGGCGGGATGGTCAGACCTGGGATCGTGGGACGCAGTATGGGAGGCCATGGAAAAGGACGGCTTGGGCAATGTCGGAAGCGGCCGCGTGGTCTTCGAAGGCGCGAGGTCGAGCTACGCGCGCTCCGATGGCGGACGGCTCGTCGCGTGCGTCGGCACGTCGAACGTCGTTGTCGTCGATACCGACGATGCCGTCCTGGTCGCCGATCGCTCGCACGCGCAGGACATCAAGCGCCTTGTCGCGCGCATCCGCGAACAGCATGCGCCCGAGGCCGAAACGCATCGCAAGGTTCGTCGTCCATGGGGCTTTTACGATTCGATCGAACATGGCGAGCGTTTCCAGGTCAAGCGCATCGTCGTGGCGCCTGGCGCACGACTTTCGCTCCAAATGCACCATCATCGTGCGGAACATTGGGTCGTCGTGCGCGGCACCGCGCTCGTCACGCGCGGGGACGATCAGTTTCTGTTGTCGGAAAATGAATCGACCTACATTCCGCTCGGCGTCCGGCATAGGCTGGAAAATCCGGGCAAGGTGCAACTCGAGATCATCGAAGTTCAATCGGGTTCGTATCTCGGCGAAGACGATATCGTGCGGCTGGATGACTGCTATGGCCGTATCTGATGTTATCGACAAAGCTCACGAAGGCGGGGCATGACATGCGCGATATTCAAGGATTGCTGGCAAGGCTCTTCGATGTCGCGATGGTCGTCGGAGGGGCCACCGTTGCATCGCGGATCAGGTTCGACAACATCGCCGAACCGGGCTATTACGTGCCGTTCGTGGCCTTTGCTGCGGCGTTTTCGCTCGTATTGTTCCCGGGCTTCGGCGTATACGAGTCGTGGCGCGGGCGCAGCAAGCTCGTGCTGACGAGCCGCGTGTCGCTCTCATGGCTCGTGGTGCAGGCGTGCGTCCTCGTGCTGATGTTCTCGCTGCATCGGCTCGATGATGTCTCGCGCCTCTGGTTCGCGTACTGGACTGCGATGTCGGGCGCGCTGATGATCGTGGGCCGTCTCGTCACGCATGCGGTGCTCGCGCGCATGCGTCACGCCGGGATGAACTTTCATGACGTGGCGGTCGTCGGTTGCGGGCGGCATTGCGAGTCGATCATGAAAAGAATCGAGCGCGCGAGCCATTCGGGTTTTCGTACGGTCGCGGTATTCAACGCATCGCCCGAATTGCCGATAACTTCAACAGTGCCGGTCTTCGAAGATTTTGACACCTTCGTGCGCCACGCTCGCGAGCAGCATGTGCATGAAGTCTGGCTTGCATTGCCGCTATCGCAGGAGAAAGCCATTCTGCGGTTCGTGAATGAGTTTCGCGACGATCTCGTCAACGTGCGATTCATTCCCGACGTGCGCAGCCTGGCCCTCTTCGAAAGCGGCGTGAGCGATTTGCTCGGGGTGGCGGCGATCAATCTCGTCGCTTCGCCGCTTTCGCAAAGAGCGCTATTGCAGAAGGATGTTTTCGACCGGCTGTTCGCGCTCGCGGCGCTCATCGCGGTCGCGCCGCTTCTGATCGTTATCGCAATCGCGGTCAAGCTTAGTTCGCCCGGGCCCGTATTCTTCAGACAGCGGCGCAAGGGCGCGGACGGACGCGAATTCACCATCTACAAGTTCAGGTCGATGCGCCTGCATATCGAACAGTCCGGCATGCTGAAACAGGCTACGCGCAATGATCCGCGCGTGACGCGTGTCGGTGCGTTTCTCCGGCGCACGAGTCTCGACGAGCTGCCGCAATTCTTCAACGTCCTGCTCGGCGACATGTCGGTCGTGGGACCGCGTCCACATGCGCTCGAACATGACGATCTCTACCAGAAAGTCGTGCAAGGTTATATCCATCGTTACCGCATCAAACCGGGCATCACCGGATGGGCGCAGGTCAATGGCTTTCGTGGGGAAACGGACCGGATCGAAAAGATGGAGGCGCGCGTGGCCCATGATTTGTACTATTTGGGAAATTGGACTTTCGCACTCGATATGCGGATCATTGCCGCGACGGTATTCAAGGGTCTGCGCGGGGCCAACGCTTACTGAAGCGTAAGCATCGCGCCCGGCGTGCGCGATGCAGGCATCATCTCTTTCTCGCGACGAAGGTCGCCGACAGATCGGCGGCGCTAAGTTCGCCGCCCATCCATCTCACGCTGTCGAGCACTTCGAAGCCGCTGAGATCCAGCATCAACTCGACTTCAGGCTTGAACATATAACGCATGACGTGCGTCTCGAGAACGGTTTCGACGCATTGCGTCTTTCCGTCCGTCATCATGATGGTGTAGTTGACGGTGACGGTATTCTCATGAGGACGCATCAGCGGTTCGGCGATGCGGATTACCGCGGTTTCATCGCTCGTGGCGCGCTTGATGCGAACCTTGGGCGGGTCGGCCAGCACGGCGGGACCGTACCAGCAATCGAACAGAAAGAGTCCTGAGCGCGGCAGATGAGTCGCTGCGGTGTGGCACATCGCCATGAAATCGGCGTTCGTCGTCTGATAGCTTGCGACATGAAACAGCGAGACGACCGCGTCATATAGCTCTTCGGTGCGGACGCTTCGCGCATCGCCCTGCTGAAACTTCAGTCTCTTCGCCACCGTGCCCGGCAGTGAAGTCCGTCTCGCATCGGCGCGTGCCAGCATGTCGAAACTCATGTCGATGCCGGAAACCGAAAAGCCGGTGGCCGCAAGCTCCGCCGCGTGGCGTCCTGTCCCGCAACCGAGATCCATAAGATGGCCGCTGACTATTCCATATCGACCGAGCAGGTCGGTGACGAACGCGGCCTCCGCCTTGTAGTTCTTCTCGTGATAGAAAAGATCATAGTATTGCGAGTATCGCGTGCTGAAACTCATGTGAGCCACTCCGATTTAGAGTTGGTGCCCAACGCATGTCCGCGCAATGGCGCATTCGTCCAGGTGACCGAAGCGCCGCTCGATAACAAGTCTCACTTGACGTTCCGGTTCAAGACAGAGCGTAGCCTTCGCACGAATCGCGACTTCATGCGTGACGGAATTCGGCAAGATGTTGGCCGGGCCGCCTGTGCAGGCCGCGAGGCCGGTTTTGACAAGGCGATGACGGAAATAGAAGTTATGTTTCGGAGATCATCGAGTCATCGATCCCGGAGGATGAAGGTGATCCGAATAGGTCATTCCGCAACACGGTCTTTTGTTCAGGCGCCGCGAAACGACATAGTTCGAACTCCGTATTAAGCGCCTTTCCATAACTTTCATGTACTTATTTTCAAACAGCCGAAGAGATCGAACAGTCGTGTTGTTATCGCGGCCGAACGCGCCGATCTCGGCCAAAACCATGCTTTTCGCCGCCATGGCGGAAAGAACGGATGCAATAGGAAACTACGCTCCCGAAATAGTACGGAATCGACGGCATTGGTACGGCTTGCGATCCGCAGACCTGCAACCGAAACATAGGAAGATAACGCCATGTCGAACGTTACAGCCTTCGGCGATGCAGAGTCGAGCGGTCTCTATCATGCAGCGGAAGAGAGAAGCACAAAGCTCATAGGAATCATGTTGTATGACGGATTTTCTCTTCTGGGCGCTGGAACGCTTGCCGAGGCGCTTCATATCGCCAACGAGTTGCAATCCGCTATCCTGAGCAATGGCGTGACCTATAGCGTTCGTCTCGTCTCCGCCCGCGGTGGCGCGATAGCTTGTTCATCGTCGGTCTGTGTGTGGACCGAGCGCTTGGGTGGCCAGCGCTTTCAGGGCTTCGACGCGCTATACATTGCAGGCGGCGCTGGCGTGACGCGCGCAGCTGCGGATGAAAGTCTCCTCGAGTCATTGAGGATCGCGTGTTCGCAAAGCGGCGCGGTCGGTTCGCTCGGCAATGGCGACGCGCTGCTCGCCGCCGCGGGCGTCGCCCGGCGCGACTGGGCTTCGATGGGACGCGGCGTATGGGGCGGCGGAACATTGAAAAGCACGACGTCGACCGAACGCGGCGATGCGCTCGTCAACTCGCTGGCGCTGGTGAAGCGCGATCTCGGCTATGACATCGCAACGGCTTTGGCAGACCGGCTGGCCTCGTCCAACGATCAGCATCTGCCAATCATGCTGAGTACCATCGGCACGACGACGCTCGCAGAGAAAGCGCAGGAATCCGCGCGCTGGCTGGAGCGCAATTGCGGCCGTCCCATCTCCGTCGGCGACGCGGCTCGCACCGTTGCGATGAGCGAGCGCAACTTTCTGCGGCTGTTCAAGCGTGAGATCGGTCTGACGCCTTCGCAATATCTTTTGCGTGCGCGCCTCGATTTGAGTTGCGAATTGCTTATTAAGAGCGACTTGCCGATCGACAAGATTGCGCGCCGGACCGGTTTGACCAATGGTGAAAGATTTTCGAAGGTATTCAGAAAGCAATTTCTGATGTCGCCAACGGAATACCGGTCTCGAAAGAAGAGCGGTGACGCAGTGTGATCGCACGTTTCGCGCTTCACAGGCGCAGCCGGAATGACTTCCTCCAACTCGATAGCGCAGGCATATCCACGTCGGGCGGAAAGCGCATCCTAACCATGGCAATGTCCCCCTAATCTGCCAACAGCACTTTCACGCCCTCGGCGGCTTCGTGTCGCAGGGCGTCGAGATCGAGGCCCGGGATCACGCCGTCATCCACGACCACGCGGCCGTTCACGATGTTGTAGCGAACGCGCGCCGGCTCGCCCGATGCCACGGGCGCCACGGCGAGATCGTGATAGCCATAGAAGCGCGGATCGTCGATGTCATAGAGAACGAGGTCCGCCGCCTTGCCGACTTCGAGCGTGCCTACTGCATCGAGACCGAGCACGCTTGCGCCGCCCGCGCTGCCCCAGTGAATCGTCTCCTCGATCGTCGTCGCCGATGCGCCCTGCGCCGCGCGATGCACGAGCCACGCGAAATGCGCCTCGTTGATCATGCTGCCCGATTCGTTCGACGCGACGCCATCGACCCCGAGCGACATCGGCACGCCTGCCGCGGACATTTGCGGTGCGGGGGCGATGCCGCTGCCAAGCCGCGCGTTGCTCACCGGGCAATGCGAGCAGCCGCTGCCGGTCTCCGCGAGCATCGCGATCTCGCTCGCTTCGAGATGCACGAGATGCGCGAACCACACATCGGGTCCGAGCCATTCGTGATCGGCGACGAATTCGACCGGCAACTTGTCGAAGCGCTCGCGGCAGAAATCGACATAACGTTGCGTCTCCGAAAGATGCGTGTGCATGCGCAAGCCCATGCCGCGTGCCGCGCTTGCGATCTCAGGCAGAAGATCGGGCGGCAGAGAGAAGGTCGGCGTCGTCGGCGCAACGACGACGCGGCGCATCGATGTCGCGCGGGCATCGTGATAGCGCGCCTTCAGGCGTTCGATATCGGCAAGCATCTGATCGAGCGTCTCGGGCTTTAACGCGACCTTCGAGAAGCCCGGATGATCGCCTGCCGCCTGCAACGCGCCGCCACGGCACAACACGAAGCGCAGGCCGAACGACGCCGCTTCGTCGAAGAGCAGATCGCCTGTTTCCGTGGTGCCTTCCGCGTGATAGAGATAGTGATGATCCGCGCACGTCGTCACGCCCGACAAAAGTAGTTCGGCCATGCCGAGGCGTGCAGCGACACGCGCGAGGTCCGGCGTGAAGCGCGCGAGTCGCGGATACGGCACCGCGGCGAGCCATTCCTGCAGATCGGCGTTGACGCCTGAAGGCACCGCTTTCAGCAGGTTCTGGAACAGGTGATGATGCGTGTTCACCCAGCCTGGATAGGCGACGCACGAGCGCGCATCGATGACGCGTTCGTCGTCGCGTGCGTCGAGATTCGGCGCGATGGCGCGGATGACGCCATCGCGGATGCGAATATCGACGTTGCCGAGCCGTGCGGCGTCGCCACACAATCCGCTCATCACCGCGACGGGATGTTTGATTAGTAATGCTTCGTTTGAGATGTTCATGAACGCTTGTCCTTTCAACACGTTTTACTCGCGCACCATGCTGGGCGAAGGTACGACGTCTTCCTCATGTGCGCCGTTGAGCACGGCGTTCAGCACGACCGACACGAGACACGCGAGCACGACGCCGCTGTGCACGAAGGGCTGCGTCCAGTCGGGCATCTGCTTGAACACTTGCGGCGCCATCACCGGGATGAGCGCGGTCGCGATCGTGAAGCCGACGATCAGCACGTTGTAGCGGTTGCGCTCGAAGTCCACTTTGGAGAGCGTCTGCACCCCCGCCGCGACCACGACGCCGAACATCGCGATGCCCGCGCCGCCGAGCGCAGCGGCAGGCGTCGATGCGACGACCGCGCCGATCTTGGGCACCAGCGCGACGACGCACATCAGCACGCCGCTCACCGCCACGACCCATCGGCTGCGCACGCCTGTCAGGATCACGAGTCCCACGTTCTCCATGAATGCGATGAACGGGAACGCGGCGAACATTCCGGCTATCGCGCTCGCGAGACCATTCGCGCGCATGCCGCGCACCGCGTCTTCCTCGCTGATGTTCTTGTCGACGATATCGCCGATCGCGACGAAGAGACCCATCGATTCGATCATCTGCACGACCATCACGACGATCATCGTCAGAACGGGCACCACGGAGAACACGGGCATGCCGAAGTGAAACGGCAACGGCATCGTGAACCACGGCGCGTTGGCGACGTTGGCGAAGTCGCCCATGCCGAGCGAGCAGGCAAGCACGCTGCCCGCGACAAGTCCGATCAGCACCGACAGATTGCGCAGGAACGCATTGGCAAAGCGGTTGACGGCGAGAATCACGAGCGCGACGAACAACGCGACGCAAAGGAACGGCAACGCGCCGAAGTGCCGCGCGTTCTCACCGCCGCCCGCCCATTGATACGCGACCGGAAAGAGTTGCAGTCCGATCACGGTGACGATGCAGCCGGTCACGACAGGCGGAAAGAAACGCCGCAAACGTCCGACGAGCGGCGCGGCGAACATCGTGAACACGCCCGCGCCGATCACCGCGCCGCACACGCCCGCGAAGCCGACGCCGGGGCTCAGGCCGATCGCGATGACCGGTCCCACGCTGCTGAACGCGACGCCTTGCAGAATAGGCAGACGCACGCCGAACTTCCATACGCCGACGGTTTGCAGCACCGTCGAGATGCCCGAGCAGAAAAGCGCCGTGCTGATGAGCACGGTGGTGTCAGCGGGCGACATCTTCAATGCGGATGCGACGATCAACGGCACGGCAATCGCGCCGATGTAAGCGACGAGCATATGTTGCAGGCCGAGCGTGATCATCTGCCGCTTGGGCAGGATGCGATCGACGGGATGTTGGTCGGTGTTCATCAACGTGTCTCCTGATTATCGTTATCGGCGGCTGCGTTCGTCAGGCCGCGACAGGCACCGCAAGGCAGGCATGAAAGCGCTCGGTCAGCGCGGCGCGGTCGAGTTCGCGTCCGATGAACACGATTCGGCTCGAACGCGGCTCATAGCCCCACGCCTGCGCCGCGCGCAATTCGATGATGTCGTGCACGCCTTGCAGCACGTAGCGATACGGCTGTCCTTTCACGGCGAAGATGCCCTTCATGCGAAAGAGGTTCGTCGCATCCGATGCGCGCAGTTCGGCGAGCCACGCTTGCAGCGCGTCGAGTTCAATATCGGCATCGACTTCGATGCCTACCGAGCTCACGCTTTCGTCGTGGTGATGATCGTCGTGGTGGTCATCGTGATCGTCGTCCGCTTCGACGAGTTGCTGGGCAAACTCATTCGCGCCCACGCCGAGAATCGCGCGCAGATCGATCTGCGCAAAACTCGATTCGACGATTTCAGCCGTTGCGTTGAGCCCGCGCAGCCGCTCTTTCAATGAAGCGATGTCCTGCGCCGTCACGAGGTCCACCTTGTTGACGACGATACGATCCGCGCACACGATCTGATCGACCGCCTGGTTGTCGCGGCCGTCGAGCACGAGATCGTCCAGGTGCGCGGCGATATGCTTTGCATCGACCATCGTCACGACGGCATCGAGGGTCACGCGTTGCGCAATCGGATCGTCGACGAAGAAGGTCTGCGCGACAGGGTACGGATCGGCGAGCCCGCTCGTCTCGACGATGATGTGATCGAGCCGCTCGGGCCGCTCCACCAGCATCCTCACGATGCGCACGAGGTCTTCGCGCACTGCGCCGACGCAGCATACGCATCCGTTCGTCATCTCGTAGATCTCTTCGGTCGATTCGAGCACGAGCCCGCCGTCTATGCCGACTTCGCCGAACTCGTTCTCGATCACCGCGATCTTGTGTCCGTGCTTTTCGCGGAGGATGTAGTTGAGCAGCGTGGTTTTGCCCGCGCCGAGAAAGCCGGTCAACACTGTGACCGGAATCTTCTGGAACGCGTTATGAGTCGTATGGATGTGAGTCATTGCTTGTCTCCTTTGAGTCAGTCAGCTTTATGTTCTTTCCAGCGTCGAACCACGTTGCAATCGAGGCCGAAGAGATCCAGCACGCGGCCGAGCGTGTGATCGATCATCTCGTCGAGCGAAGCAGGGCGCGCGTAGAACGCGGGCACCGGCGGCGCGACGATGCCGCCCATTTCGGTGACGGCGATCATGTTGCGCAGGTGGGCCAGCGTGTACGGCGTTTCGCGTGCCAGCAGCACGAGCGGGCGTCGCTCCTTGAGCGTGACGTCGGCGGCGCGCGAGATGAGGCTCGATGAAAGTCCGACGGCGATTTCGGCGAGCGTCTTCATCGAGCACGGCGCGACGATCATGCCGAGCGTGCTGAACGAACCGCTCGAAATGGCGGCGGCCATGTCATCGCATCGATAGGTGAAGCTCGCGAGCGCGTTGACATCGGCGAGCTTGTGTTCGGTCTCTTGCTGCATCGTCAGAAGCGCGCTGCGCGAGATCGTCACATGCGTTTCGATGTCGAGTTCGCGCAGCAATTCCAGAAGGCGCACGCCGTACGTGAAGCCCGATGCGCCGCTGATACCGACCGCGATGCGCCGCGTGCTCATCGTGCGGCTCCTTTCAAAATGGCGGCTGCACGTTGCATCGCATCTTCGCCGATGCGCGCACGTATGCCGTCGAATTGCGAGCCGCGCGTCGCGTCGATGCCCATGCGCGATGTGGTGCCTTCGACGGACGACGAAGGATCGAGCGGGCTGCCCGGCAATCCGCCGACGATGAACACATCGTCATGCGGTTGCGCATGTGCCGCGATCGCCCAGAGCACTTGCGAGTCGTCGGTTATGTCGATATCGCCATCGACGGCGACGACATGCTTGAGATACGGATCCCAGCCCAGCAACGCGAGCATGATCTGACGCGCTTCGCCATCGCGCGTCTGATTCAGCGCCACATAGCAATGAAAATGCGTGCCGGAGTTCGGGTAATGCAGCGCAGTGACCGCTGGGAAACGCGCCTTCAGCTTCTCGCTCATTTCCGCTTCGCGCGGCAGACGAGCGAGCGTGAGATGCTCGGCATACGGACCACCGACGACATCGACGAGCCATGCATCGCGGCGGCGCATCATCGTATCGACGCGCATAACGTTGTTGGTCGAACGGTCCGACGAATAGCCGGTGAACTCGCCGAACGGACCTTCATCGGCGCGCGCATCGGGATCGATCGTGCCTTCGAGCACGAACTCCGCGGCCGCCGGCACGCCAATGCCATAACGCGGCGTGCGTACCAGTTCGAGCGGTGCGCCGAACAGTCCGCCGGCGATGGCGCGCTCGTCTGTGCCGAACGGCACGCGCGATGCCGCCGCGAGCATGAACATCGGATGCGCGCCGATGACCATCGCAACCTTGAGCGTGTCGCCGCGCGCCTTCGCCGTCTGCAACATGCGCCACAGATGACCGCGCGAATGCAGGCTCGTTGCGAGCGCGTTCCTCGCATGAAGCATCGAACGGTGATAGCTCATGTTCGCGATGCCGGTCACCGGATCTTCGGCGACGAATACCGCGTTCGTGATGTACGCGCCGCGATCGGTGGCGAAGTGGCGAATCATCGGCACATGCGCGAGATCGACCGCGTCGGCTTCGACGACTTCATCGAGCACGGGACCGCGCGCGACATACAGCGGCGCGATCGGTGCATTCGCGCGTTGCTGATAGGCGTCGAAGAGGCCGCGCGCATCGACATCGAACAGACGGGCGATACGCTCGCGCGATGCGAAGAAGTTGGTCGTCAAAGGCGTTGCGATACCTTCGACGTGCTCGCATACGAGCATCGGATGCTGCCCGCGCGCGGCAAGCGCAGCGACGATCGCGCTGACGTCCTGATCGGCGGACAACTGTTGCGTGAGCGTCAGCACATCGTGGGGATATTGCTCGCGATAGGCGTGCGCAAAGCAATGAAAGTCCTGCGTGGCGCGAAAGAGGTTATCGGCCATCGTGAGCTCCGTCGAGAGAAAGAAGGGCGCGTGAGCGACCGCGCCCGCATGACATCAGGCCGTCTGCGCGACTTCGTCGTTCTTTACATACGTGGCCTTCAATCGTTTCTCCGCTTCGGCAAGGTCCTTCGGCGGTTTGGTCGGCTCGATGCCCACCAGTCGCGCGATGTTATTGCCCATGTAGTCTTCGAGACCGTCCTCATCGAGGTCCATGCCTTGCGGCGCGGGACCGCACAGCATCTCCAGTTCGCGCAGCCACATGCCCGGCTCGTTCGGCGGCGAATCGGTGCCGAACACGATCTTGTTGCGCGGCAACTCGCGCGCGAACTCGACGATGCGCGACTGATAGCACCAGCCCGATTCGCAATACACGTTGGGCGTATCCATCGCCATCCAGAAGGCTTCGAACGAGTAATTGCCGCCCGTCTGGATCCCGAAGTGCCCGATGATGAAATTCACCATCGGGAATTCGCGGATGATCGGATAGAACTGCGTGGGAATCGTGTACGGTCCATCGCCTGTGTGAATCAGCACGACGACGCCCAACTCGGCGCATTTCTTCATCGCAGGGCGCAGCCAGTCGAGCGCGCGATCCGGCCGATAGCCATGCATGTTCGCGTGCAGCTTGAGCATCTTGAAGCCGTATTCCTTGACGTGAAATTCGAGTTCCGCCGCGCCGTTTTCCGGACCCCAGCGCGGGTTATACGTGAAGTTGCCGATGAAACGATCGGGATACTTCTGCGTCAGCTCCGCGATATACGACATGTAATCGCGAATGCCTTCGCGCCCGCGCCGGTTGCCGTCGCGATAGCCGGTGTTTCCCGGCGGCGGCTGGATGAAACCCATGTCGATGCGGCGCGGCTTGCCGTTGATGATGTACGGACCGTCCATCATCTTGAGAAGGCGTTCGCCGGTGAACGGCTCGCCCGTGTGCCGCCAGGCTTCGTCGACGAGATTGGTCGGATGCAGATGGGTATCGATGATCATCAGCGCGCTCCTGCGTAGTCAGCTTCTTTGTATTGGTCGAGATTGGCTTGCGCTTCTTCGACGCTTTTGGGCGGCGCGCTCGGTTCGATGCCGAGCATGCGCGCGAGGTTGTTGCCGAGATAATCCTCGAGCGTGTCTTCGTCGAGATTGAGGCCTTGCGGCGGTTCGTGACACAGCACTTCGAGCAGGCGCAGCCACATGCCCGGTTCGTTGGGCGGCGTGTCCGAGCCATAGAGAATCTTGTGCGTCGGCAATACCTTCGCGAATTCGACGATGCGCGATTGCAGGCACCAGCTCGATTCGCAATAGACGTTCGGCGTATCGAGCGCCATCTGATAAGGCTCGAAGCAATACACGCCGCCGGTCTGCACGCCGAAGTGCGCCATGATGAACGGCACCGACGGAAACTCGCGGATCAGCGGATACCATTCGCTCGGAATGCTGTACGGTCCGTCGCCGGTGTGCAGCTTGACGATAAGCCCGAGGTCCGCGCATTTGCGCAACGCGGGACGCAGCCAGTCGAGCGCGCGGTCCGGCCGATACGCGTGCATGTTGGCCTGCAACTGCACCATCCTGAAGCCGTGTTCCTTCGCGTAGAACTCGATTGCGTCGGCGCCGTTCTCGGGGCCGCAGCGCGGGTTATAGACGAAGCAGCCGAGCAGGCGGTCGGGATACTTCTGCGTCATCTCGACGGTGTACGCCATGTAGTCGTCGATCGACTCGCGGCCGCTTCTCACGCCATCGGTCCACGTATAGATGGTGTTGCCTTGCGGCGGTTGGATGAATGCCTTGTCGATGCGACGCGGCTTGCCGTTGATGATGTACGGGCCGTCCATCACCTCGATCAGACGCTCGCCCGAAAAGGGTTCGCCGTCATGGCGCCAGGCGAGGTCGACGAGATTGGTCGGATAACAGCTTGTGTCGATGATCATGGGTCTCGATCTCCTTGAGGGGAACTGGCGTGTCCAGTCGCCGGATCGCGGGCAGGCGCGTCGATGGAACAAGAGCTCTTGCGAGCTTGCCCATGCGGCCTTTTGCAAGACGCGTTGATGCGCCTTCCCCTCGCCGGCATCGAGTGTCACACTGACGTGCACTGCTGCTTGCGATGCAGTCTCACAAGTTATGCGCGCTCTGTACAATATTTTTTGACCACGATCTTGATACGTTAGCGATATGGACATGCGGCTTTTGCGGTACTTCGCGGTGCTCGCCGATGAACTCCATTTCGGCCGCGCAGCCGCGCGCCTGCACATTTCGCAGCCGCCCCTGAGTCAGCAGATCCGCATCCTTGAAGAGGAAATGGGCACTGCGCTTTTCTTGCGCTCGCAACATCGCGTCGAACTCACCGAGGCAGGGAAAACACTGAAAGAACAGGCGCCGCTGATCTTCGCGCAGTTCGAGCGCGCGATCGATCTCACGCGTTGCGCGGGACGTGGCGAAGTGGGAAGTCTCGAGATCGGCGTCATCAGCTCGGCGATGGTCGAGCCGATTCCACGCGCGCTCGGCGAGTTCGCGCGCAAGCATCCGCAAGTCAGATGGACGCTTCACGAGATGACGCCCGCCGCGCAGATTCAGGCGCTGAAAGAGCGGCGGCTCGACGTGTGCTTCTTTCGCGTGTCGCACGAAGATCCGGAGATCGTCAGCGAAGTCGTGTTGCGCGAGTCTGCCGTGGTCGCATTGCCGCTCGCGCATCCGCTCGCTTCACGCGCGGATATCGCGCTGCGTGATCTCGAAGCCGAGCGCTTTCTGTCGTTTGGTCTGCTGCAATCGCAACTCGCGCGGTTTCTGCGCGACTGTTGCGTCGAAGCGGGATTCACGCCGCGCATCGAGCAGGAAGTCGTCGAACTGCATACGCTGCTATGTCTGTTGCGCGAAGGGCTCGGCATTGCGCTGCTGCCGGCATCGGCGCAACAGCTGTCGGGCGGCGGCGTGGCATTCGTGCCGCTCGCAGCGCCCGCGCCCGAAGTCTCGCTTCATGCGCGTTATCGCGCGGACACGCCGTCGCCGGTGCTGGCGCGGTTTCTCGATACCGTGCGCGAAGTCGTCAGTCCGGATCGCGCGCGTTGACCGTTTGCGCGACGAGCTCGCGTATCGCATCGACGAGCGGCGCAACGCGTGCCGACTTCTCGCGCGGCCACACGGCGTAGAGGTTGTAGTGCGTCGGAATCTCGACGCGTGTGAGTTCGACGAGCTTGCCGTCGCGTTGCGCGTCGGCGGCGAGCAGGCCGCGCGCAAGTCCCACGCCGACGCCCGCGCTCGCGGCGGCGATCAGCCCCGCAGCGTTGTCAAAGACGGCGACTGCGTGCGGCTCCGCTTCCGGCAGGCCCGCCGCGGCGAGCCACGGAATCCACGAGCGCTTGGTGTAGCCGAGCAAGGGCAGCGCGAGCACTTGTTCCGGCGCGAGCGGCACGCTGAGTCCGCGCGCGCTCAACAATGCGGGCGAGCCCATGACCGTGAGACGGTCGCCGCAGATGAGCGCGTTCTCGAAGCCGTCCCATTCGCCATAGCCGTAACGCAGCGCGAGATCGACGCGTTCGAACGCGCTGCGGTCATGACGTGGCGCGGAAAGCATCGTCAGCGACGCGCCCGTCAATGCGCCGAGCAACGCGGGCAGGCGCGCGACGAGCCAGCTTTGCGCAAGCTCCGGATCGACGTCGAGCGTAATCGACTGCTTCACCGCGCGCTCCTTCACCGACGACAACGCGCGATCGATCTGCTCGAAGCCATCGCCTAGCTGATTCGCGAAGAGCGCGCCGGCATCGGTGAGCACGACGCGCGCGCCTTCGCGCACGAACAGCGGCTGGCCGACGAACTCTTCGAGCGTGCGGATCTGCTGGCTGATCGCGCTATGCGTGAGCGACAACTGACGCGCCGCGCTCGAAAAGCTGCCGGCGCGCGCCGCCTGCAAGAAGGCCTGCATCGACTGGATCGAAGGGTAGCGCTTCAACATGGGTGTTAGCCAGGCTTACGGGTGATCAAAGAAATCGTCGCTGGCGTTCTTGCATGACGGCTTCCGATAATGGCCGCAAGCTCGAACGACATTCAGGAGACAGCGCATGATCGAAATCGTCGTCAATGACGCGCGGCACTCGCTCGACAATGTACCGGAAGACATGCCGCTGTTGTGGGTGCTGCGCGATCGCATCGGTTTGACGGGCACGAAATTCGGCTGTGGCGGGGGCTTTTGCGGCGCATGCACGGTGCATCTCGATGGCGAGGCCGTGCGTTCGTGCCTGCTGACGATAGCGGCCGTGGCGGGCAGGCGCATCACGACCATCGAAGGTCTTTCCAGGGACGGCACGCATCCGTTGCAGCGCGCGTGGATTGCGGAAGACGTGCCGCAATGCGGCTATTGTCAGTCGGGACAGTTGATGCAGGCAGCGGCGTTTCTGAAGGGCAAACCGTCCGTGAGCGATGACGCCATCGCCGCTGCGATGTCCGGCAACATCTGCCGCTGCGGAACGTATGCGCGCATCCGCAAGGCCATCAAGCGCGCGGCGGCGGAGGTCTGAATGCGTATCGAACATCACGCAGCGCGCCGTCGTTTCATCAAGCAGAGTTCGGCGCTGCTGGCAGCGGGACTATCCGTTGGATTTCGATTGCCCGATGCGTTGGCGAAGAACGGCGATGCTCTTCCGCGTGACGGCGAATTCGAGCCGAACGCATGGGTGCGCGTGCTGCCCGACGACACGATCAAGCTCGTCGTCCACAAGCACGATTCGGGCACGGGCACGCGCACCGCGCTCGCCGCGCTCGTCGCCGAAGAGCTGGATGTCGATCCGTTTCGCATCGACGTCATCACGCCCGAGAATCCTTTCTATGCCGATTACATTCATCCCTTGTGGAAGGTGTTTTCCACGGGCGGAAGCACGAGCGTCTCGCTGGAATACGATCGCTTGCGGCGCGCGGGCGCGACTGCGCGTGCCATGCTGATCGAAGCCGCCGCGAAACAATGGAAGGTATCGCCGTCAACGTGCTCGACCGATAACGGCTTCGTGATCGACAACGCGAGCGGCGCGCGTGCGAGCTATGGATCGCTTGCCGTCATCGCCGCGAGCGTGCCCGCGCCAAAAGACGTGCCGTTGAAAGACGCATCGCAATTCAGGTACATCGGCAAGCTGAGCAAGAAGCGCGACGCGGCGCAGAAGGTATGCGGCGCGTTCGCGTATGGCATCGACGTGCGTTTGCCCGGCATGCTCGTCGCGGTCGTGACGCGTGCGCCCGTCATCGACGCGCGCGTGCGCAGCGTCGATGCGAAAGAGGCGCTCGCCGTGCCCGGCGTGCGGCAAGTGCTGCCGATACCCGGACGTCCCGATGTGCTCGGCGGCAATCAGGCGGGCGTCGCCATTCTCGCCGACGACTACTGGTCCGCGCACAAGGGACAAGCCGCATTGCGCGTCGAATGGGAAGACAGTCCGTTCGAAAACTTCGATAGCCGCGATATGCCCGCGCGCCAGGCTGCATGGCTCGACGATCCCGCTGCGCGCGTCGTGCCGACCATCACGAACGGCGACGCCGATGCCATTCTCAAGCATGGCGCGCGCGTGATTCAGGCGTCTTATTCGATGCCGTACAAGGCCGCGAATCCGCTCGAACCCATCAACGTGACGGCGTGGTCGAAGGAGGGCGGCATTGCGTATTGGGGCGGCTTGCAAGTGCCGTCGACGGCGCAGGAGGCGGCGCAAGTCATCGGCGGCATTCCGGCCGATCGTGTCGTGCTGCATGAACTGGTTTCGGGCGGCAGCTTCGGTGCGCGCGAATCGAAGTACTGGCTCTTCGAAGTCACATGGCTCGCGTTGCAAACCGGCAAGCCCGTCAAGCTGATGAACAGCCGCGAGGACGAAATGCGCGCGCTCTTCTATCACTCGGCGAGTCATCATCGCGCAAAGGCCACGCTCGATGCACGCGGCAATCTTTCGGCGCTGCAACTGCGCGCGGTGATGCCGGCATCGCCGGAACAATGGGAGCCGGGCTATTTCGATCGTCCCGATCGCATGGACTACAGCACCACGGAAGCAATCAGCAAGTTCGAGTTCGCGTATGGCGCGCCGAATGTGGATATCGGCTGGGTGCGTCATGAAACGGGCGTGCCAACGGGCTGGTATCGCGCGGTGAGTTATATCCCGAACGTGTTCGCGGTCGAATCGTTCATGGATGAAGCCGCGCATAAGGGACATCGCGATGCGGTGGACTTTCGCATCGCGCATATGAAGGACGCGCGCCATGTCGCGGTATTGCGCGAGGCCGCGATGCGGGCCGGCTGGGGCAAGCCGTTGCCGCGCGGCACCGCGCTCGGCATTGCGACGAATCGCGCGTACGGCAGTTATGTCGCGGTGATCGCGCGCGTCTCGCGCAAGGATGACGGTATCGTGATCGAGAAGCTCACGTGCGTGGCCGACTGCGGGCTCGCGGTGTCGCCCGGCGGTGTGGAAGAGCAGCTATACGGCGGCTTGATGTGGGGACTCGGACACGCACTCGCCGACCGCATCGACATTCGGCACGGCCAGGTTCAGCAGACCAATTTCGATGCGTATCGCGTGATGCGTATGAGCGACATGCCCGACATCGACATACGCATCATGCAGGGCGATCCGGCGAAGCCTGGCGGCGTAGGCGAGTTGTCGAGCCCGTCGGTTGCGCCGGCCGTTGCCAATGCCGTGTTCACGCTGACCGGCAAGCGCCTGCGCGAGACGCCGTTCGATTTGCGACGGCTCGCGTGAAGAAGTAACCGCTCAGGCGGCCAGCACTTCGTTGGCCGCCTCGACATTCGCGACAGCCGCCGCATGCTCGCGGATCAGGCGATAAACCGTCTCGCCCGGCACGGTTTCCGATTCGAGCAATTCATCGGCGATCGCGCGCAACACCGGCTCGTTGGCTTGCAGCAGGGCGAAGCATTCGTCGCTCAGATCGTGCAGCAACGCGTTCGCATGACCGATCGAATTCTTGAGCTGCAAGCCCGCATACTGCTGCGGCAACGCCGCGAGGCTGAACAGATTGCCTTCCTCGTTGAAGCCGAACTTCGACACCATATCGAGGCTGATGCGCGACGCCTCCTGAAGATCCGATGCCGCGCCGCTCGATGCTTCCTTGAACATGAGCAGTTCCGCGTTGCGCCCGCCGAGCAGCACCTGAATCTCGTTGCGCAATTCGGTTTCGCGATACAGATGCTTGTCCTGCATCTTCGTGATGAGCGCGACGCCCAGAGCGCCGCCGCGCGGCAGGATCGTCACTTCTTCGAGCACGCCGGTGCCGAGCAGCGCCGCAACGAGGCCGTGACCCGCTTCATGCACCGCGATGCGCGTGCGTTCGTCATCCGATAGCGCGCGTTCCGCGCCGTTCACATCGCCGATGCGCGCGATCTTGATCGCTTCGAGGAAATGCGCCGCCGATACTTCACGTTCGCCCGCCTTGCGCGCGACGAGTCCTGCCTGATTGACGATCATCGACAGCGTGGCGGGCGAGAGGCCCGTCGTCAGACGTGCGAGCTGATCGAAGTCGATGTCGTCGCGCTTCGTCTTCAAGCTGTCCGCGTAGAAACGCAGGATGTCCGCGCGATCTTCGACGCCCGGCAAACGCACTTGCACCGTGCGATCGAAACGGCCGGGACGACGCAGCGCTTCATCGAGATTGTCGGGATGATTCGTCGCCGCGACGATGATGACGCCTTCGTTCGATGCGAAGCCGTCCATCTCCGCGAGCAGTTGATTGATGATGCGATTGCTTTCCGCTTCGACCGGGCCGCCGCCGGTATCGGTGCGCTTGCCGAGGCCATCGGCTTCGTCGATGAAGATGACGGTCGGCGCATTCTTGCGCGCGAGCTCGAACAGGTGCTTCACCTTCTGAATGCCGACGCCGTAGTACTTCGCGCTGAAATAACTGCCCGTGATCGCGATGAAGTTCGCGCCGCATTCGCCCGCGAGCGCCTGCGCGAGCCGCGTCTTGCCGACGCCCGGTCCGCCCGTCATCAGGATGCCGCACGGCGCGCGCACGCCCATGCCGGTGAATTGCGCGGGCTCGGTGAGCCACGCGCGCACGTCGTTGAGCGCGGCTTTCGCTTCGCCCGCGCCGATGACGTCATCGAAACGCAGCGTCGGCGATTCGCCGAGCAATTGCGCGCCGCCGCGCATTTCGCGGCGCATGAACCAGAGAAGGCCGCCGATCATCAGGAGCGGCAGCAAGAGACTCAGCGCGTCGCGCGAACGGTCGAACATCTCGCTCCAGCGCGCAATGCCCGTGCGCACGTTGGCGTCGGGCAGCCATACGAGTTGATACGGCGAGGCCGCGTCGGGCTTCATATCGCCGAGCAGCAATGCGTTGGAGAACGCGCCGTTATGATCGGCCACGTAATACTTCTCGCCCTTCGTCGTGGAGACGAGAATCGCGTCGGGACTCACGCCGATCGTCGCGACATTCTTCGCGCGAATATCGGTCAGCATTTCCGATGCGTCTTTCTCGCGATGCGTCCACGGCGATGCGTCATGGCGCATCTGATTGGCGACGCCCGTCAGCGCCGCCGTCTGCGATTGCGCGGCCCGCACTTCATGGCGCCAATGCAGAAAGCCCGCGCCCGTCACGAGCGCGGCCGCGATCACACCATAAGCGATATATCGGCCAACGCGTGACCGCAGCGAATTCCTTGCCGGTTTCATCAATTCTGTCCAATGGGCCCGCACGCGCGGCGCCCTAAAGCAATCGTCGGAGGAATGGCATCCGAACGTGTGTCTCTTATCGTGCTTCGGTGGTGGGATGCCCGCGCGCATGTCTTGATGCTCAAGATGGCGAAGCGATCGACCTTGAACCGCAGATCGTCAACCATGCGAGCATGGCCCTGTTTGCAGGGATTGCTTCGCTGGAATGGTGCCCGTAATGCATGACCATTCGATAACGCGAAGCAGCGCGCGAACGAGCGTTCGACACGCCGTTTCAAATACACGTCCCCTTTTTTTGATTAACGGCAGGTAACGGGTCTTCTTGACGGCAGTGTAAAAAACGCGTGATCCGCGCTCGCAGCGTGATGCGGGTTTGATGGCGTATGCAGGACGAGGCCAAGGATAGCACGGCAGAAAACGATGCTCCATCCGGTAAGGAATACTGCTTGCTTACGCTAGAGAACTCCGTGCACATGGGGCGCGCGGCGTACTCGGACGAGAGGGAGATAACATCATGTTGTATTACGCGTTGGTCTTTTTCATCATCGCGATCATCGCTGCCGCGCTCGGATTCGGCGGTATCGCGGCGGGCGCGGCGGGCATCGCGAAGATCCTGTTCTTCATATTCCTCGTGATTTTCCTCGTGACGCTGGTAATGGGCCTCATGCGACGTTGACGGCTCTCACGCAAAAGGCGTCGTGCCGAGGCTGGTCGGCACGACGCCTTTTTTTTGTTCCTCGTTTAACGTAGCCGCCTGGACGAAAGATCGGTATCGTCGCAAATGACAACTTCTGGGTCATTTGCGCCATGCACATCGCGATACTCGCTCTCGATGGTCTCTTCGATACCGGCCTCGCCGTGACGCTCGACACGCTCAGAGCCGCGAACGGGTTGGCCGCGCGCACGATGGGCGGATCCCCGCGCTTCGATGTATCCACTGTTGGCGTGCGCAAGCGCGTGCGTTCGGGTCACGGCTTCGCGATTCCGGTGGAACCCGTCACGCCCGATTTGAAGCCGGACTGGGTCATCGTTCCGGCGCTCGCCGCGACGACGCCGGAACTGCTGCTGCCCGCACTGGAACGCGCCGACGTCAAGGACGCCGTGCGGCAATTGCAGAAGTGGCGCGCGCAAGGCGTATCGATCGGGGCGTCCTGCATAGGGACGTTTCTGCTCGCGGAAGCAGGATTGCTCGATCATCGGCAGGCGACATCGACGTGGTCGCTCGCGCCGCTTTTCAGGCAACGCTATCCGCATGTTCTGCTCGACGAATCGCGGATGCTCGTGCCGACCGATATCGGCGTGACGGCCGGCGCCGCGATGGGGCATCTCGATCTCGCGCTGTGGCTCGTGCGCAAGTCGAGCCCCGAGCTGGCCGCGCTCGTGTCGCGCTTTCTGCTCGCCGATATCCGCACGTCGCAGGCGCCGTACATCATCCCGAACCATCTCGCGCAGGCAGATCCGCTGATCCAGCGTTTCGAGCGCTGGGCGCGCGACCATCTGAAGGAAGGATTTTCGCTGCAGCACGCGGCGAACGCGCTGGCGACGAGCACGCGCTCGCTTCAGCGCCGATGCCAGGAAGTGCTCGGCAAATCGCCGCTGGCGTACTTTCAGGACTTGCGCGTCGAACGCGCGCAATCGCTTCTGCACGGCAGCGGACTCGATCTCGAAGCGATCGCCGCCGAAGTCGGCTACGAAGACGGCGCGACTTTGCGAACGCTTTTACGTCAGCGCTTGGGACGCGGCGTGCGCGATCTGCGCGCCGGCCTGCGCTGACGATGCCTACAACGAACGCTCGATAGCCTTGCCGAGCAGATCGAGCCCGAGGTCAATCTCTTCCTCGCTCACGGTCAGCGGCGGCGCGATGCGGAACACGCCCCCCATGCCCGGCAATTGCACGATGTTCATGCTCAGGCCGAGATTCATGCATTCGCGCGTGATCTTCGCGCCGAGACCATCGGCGGGTTCCTTCGTGCGGCGATCCTTGACGATCTCCACGCCGAGCAGCAAGCCGCGGCCGCGCACGTCGCCGATGCAGTCGAAGCGCTCCATCAAATCGAGCAGGCCGCGTTGCAGGCGCGCGCTCATCACGTTCGCGCGCGCGACGAGGCCATCGCGTTCGACCACATCCAGCACGCGCAGGCCGACGGCGGCGGGCAGCGGATCGGATACGTGCGTCGTGTAGAACAGATAGCCGAGCGCATGCGCCTTCTCTTCGATTTCCGCCGATGTGACGACGGCCGCGAGCGGCAAGCCCGCGCCGAGCGTCTTCGATAGCGTGAGGATGTCGGGCGTGACGCCGTCGCGCTGGCACGCGAACATGGTGCCCGTCCGGCCGATGCCGGTTTGCGCTTCGTCGAGAATCAGCAGCATGCCGCGCTCTTCGCACTTGCGCTTTAGCGCCGCCATGTAGCCTTCCGGCAATTCGATGATGCCGCCGGAGCTCAGAATCGGTTCCGCGATGAACGCGGCGAGATTGCCGCTCGACTGCCGGTCGATGAGATCGAATGCGTAGTCGAGTTCCGCGAGCCAGTCGTATCGGCCGTTGTGCTCGAAGCGCGCGCGATATGGGAACGGCGCGGGAATCGCGAATGACCCGACCGCCGCGGGACCGACGCCCTTGCGCCCCGCGCTGTACGTTGCGGACGCCGCGTGACCCGTCATGCCGTGCCACGACTGCGCAAAGCCGACGACTTCGTATTTTCCGGTGACGAGCTTCGCCATGCGGATCGCGGCCTCGTTCGATTCGGCGCCGGTGCTCAGCAAGAGCGCGCGATCGAGACCGGCGGGCGTGATATCGGCGAGACGCGTCGCGAGATCGACGACGGGACGCGACAGCATCCCGCTGAAGAGATGATCCAGCTTGCCCGCATATTCGCCGATCACCGACACGATCTCGGGATGGCTGTGGCCAAGCACGGCGCTCATTTGTCCGGAGGTGAAATCGAGAATCGCGCGGCCATCGGCATCGTAGACGAAGCTGCCTTGCGCGCGCTCGATGATCATCGGCTCGAACGTGCCGCCGTAGCGGATGAGGTGCTGTCTGGCGTTGCGCCAGAAAGTTGCGTCGTTGTTCAGGGACACCGTGCTTCTCCTGGCGGGATAGGAAGGAATCTGCAGTGTAGACAACGCTCGGGTTTTATAGAATCGAATAGTTCTAATGCGAGATAGAAGAGGCGCTAATACCTTGAGCCTGTCACTGGAAATCGAGTTGTTGCGCTCGTTTGCCGTCATCGCGGAAGTGCGCGCGCTGAGCCGCGCGGCCGAGCGCATCGGACGGACGCAATCGGCGCTGAGCCAGCAGATGAAGCGGCTCGAGGATATCGTCGATCAGCCGCTTTTTCAGCGCACCGGACGCGGCGTCGTGCTGACGAATCCCGGCGAGCGCCTGCTGGTTCACGCACAGCGCATCCTGCGTCTGCACGACGAGGCGATGGCCGATCTGTGCGGAAAAGGCTTGTCGGGCAGCATCCGCTTCGGCTGTCCGGACGATTACGCCGCCGTGTTCCTGCCGAGCCTGCTGCGGCAATTTTCGAGTCAGCATCCGCACGCGCTGGTGGAAGTCGTGTGCGGGCCGACGCCCCGGCTCGCCGAGCAACTGAAAAAGCGCGCACTCGATCTCGCGATGCTCTCGCTTCCCGAAGACAAACCCGGCGGCGAGGTCATCCGGCGCCAGCAACTGGTCTGGATCGGCTGTCCGGGGATGGATTCCGCGCATTACGATCCGTTGCCGCTCGCGCTCTCCGATCCGGACACGCTCGATCACATCGCCGCATGCGAAGCCTTGCAGCGCGCGGGCAGGGCGTATCGCATCGCGTACGCGAGCAGCAGTCTCGCGGGGCTCACGGCGCTGGTGCGCTCGGGGCAGGCGTTCGCGGTCATCACGCAGACCGCCGTGCCCGCCGATCTGTGCGTGCTGAACGCGGATGCCGGGCTGCCGGCGTTGCCGGGCGTCGGCATATCGCTGAAGTTCGCGCGCGAGCGTCCTTCGATGTTGACATCGGCGTTCGCGGAACACATCCGTCTCACGCTGCCGTTGTTGTGATGCAAGACCGATTGCGCGAATTGGGCCGCAAAACGGCCGCTTTCCGGCACATCGCGCATCGGGGACGCGGGCTAAGATACTTTCCATCTCCTCTAGCTCTTTCTTCTCAGGGAATGAGCGACTTTTGCGTCGTGCGGATAGCCTCTGCACGACGTTTTTCTTTGTGCGCGCCGGGCTACACTAGCCGCTCGTTTTCCGCACCCCGAACGCCATGCCGACTCGCAAACCCGCCACCGCCGATGCGTTGCAAGATCCGGCATTGTTGCGGCGTCTGTTGCGCGCCAAAGATCGCATGGACGCGTGTTCGCACGAGGACTGGCCGGTCAGCCGTCTGGCCGAAGTCAGCGGGGTCTCCGAAGCGCATTTCGCGCGATCGTTCAAGCGCGCGTTCGGCGTTCCGCCGCATCGCTATCTGCTGACGCGGCGCATCGAGCAGGCCGTCACGCTGTTGCGCGACACCGAGCTCGCCATCACGGATATTGCCTTCGTCACCGGCTGGGAAAGTCTCGGAACGTTCGGCCGCATCTTTCGCGATATCACCGGCCACAGTCCGAGCGCGATGCGCGTGCAAGCGCGCGCCGGCGTCGACGCGCTCGATCGCGTGCCCGCGTGCGTGCTGAAGGCAGCGCAACGACCCGATCTCACGATCGCAGTTTTGGAGAAGCGGCGGCGCGGTGCGAAAGGTACAGTGCGGCCATCTTCAACGAAGGAGGTCACATGAATCAGGGCATCGGCGTGGTGGGCATCTATGTCGACGATCAGGACGAAGCGCTTGCGTTTTACGTCGACAAGCTCGGTTTTCGGGTTCATACCGACGTGCGCAACGGCACGTATCGATGGCTCACGGTGCAGCATCCGGATCAGCCGTCGTTTCAGCTCGGCCTGTTCGCGCCGGGCGCGCCGATCCACGACGATGCGACCGCGCAAACGCTGCGCGCGATGGTCGCAAAGGGCGCGATGCCGCCGCTCGTGCTGTCCGTCGCGGACTGCCGCGCGACTTACGAGCGGCTGAAGGCGAGCGGCGTGGAGTTCACGCAGGAACCGGTCGATCGCTACGGCAGCGTCGATGCCGGTTTTCGCGATCCCGCGGGCAATGGCTGGAAGATGATTCAAGCGCCATCCGGACGGTAAATGTCCTGATTAGCCGGGAGGATGAAGTCTGTTCGTAGAGTGCTTAGAACATGACCGAAACCTCATATCAACCGCCCCGAGACATGTCGACGCTCGTGCTGGCGTGGATCCGGCGCGCGCGCGAATCGCAGATTCGTCATTACACGATGGCCGACCGGCTGACGCGCTGCGGCAGACGGCTCGGGCTTGCGGTCATCGGCATCACGGCGGCGACGGGCACGTCCGCGTTTTTATCGCTCGTAGCGACGGCGGTGTCGCCGGACGTGCACATCCTGATCGGGATGACGAGTCTGAGCGCCGCCGTGCTCGCCTCGTTGCAGACGTTTTTGCGCTATAGCGAGCGTGCGGAATTGCATCGCCGTACGGGTGCGCAGTACGGCGCCGTGCGGCGGCGTCTCGAAGCGATTCATGCGGCAGATGTTTCTCTGCGTGATGCGTGTGTCGTCGATGCGGTGCGCGATGAACTCGACCAGATCGCACAGACGGCGCCGCATTTGCCACGCGCATGACTAATCATTAGTAAAGTTCCGAGTGCTGATTAGTAATTTATTAGACGTAGCGAAGCGAAACCCGCTATTCGACTGACAAATGACCCAGTTCAAAGGGGTTGTTTGTGCTTCCGAAACAATGCCCGGTGTGCTACGGTAATTCGTATGTATTACTTGCGACCGGACGATCGCTGATTGTCGATCGGCCTTCCGAACTGATTCGGATGGAGTGTGACAATGGAACAGCGAGGCGATGGCTCGCTTTATTTCGTCATCTGCCCCCGATGTGAAACCCTTTCATCAGTAGAAGAAAGCGTGTGCCCGTTTTGCGGCGCCGACCGCCACGGGGCCGTGCTGACGAGGGGCGCGGAGACAGCTCTGCGGGCAGTCGAGGCGGCGCGAGGCGTGACGCGCCAGTTTGCGCCACAGGGCGAAGTGGCCCGCGTGCGATGGCCGGCGCGTTCGAGAACATACGAAGCGCGTTTACCCGCGCCTGCGCCTGCCTCCATCGCCAATGGCGCTGCCGTGCTTGCGACGGGGCGTCCATCGCATTCGATACTCGCAACGGTCGTCATGGCCGCCGTCGTGCTCGGTGCGTGTTTTCTCGCGCGTGCTTACTTCGAGCAGCACGGATCGACACCGCGCGCGGGAACGCTGCCTGTGGCCGTCGCAGGCACGGTCCGTCCGATCGAGACGAAGGCCGCACCGATCGCCGCCATCAATATCGATTCGGCGGACAGAATCGTGGACGGCCCGCTGCGCTCCGCCGCGCGTCCGTCAGCGGAAGCTGCGTCGCCACTGATTCCTGTCACGGCATCGAGCAAGGACAGCACGCGGCAGAGCGTGATTCCCGAACGCTCGATCGCAAAAAAACCGTCGACGCACGGCGCGAAGCAATCGGTCAAGACATCGAAAGCGAAACCCGTATCGAAGTCGGCTTCTGCATGTTCGCGCAAGTCCGAGCGCGCGTGCGCTGAAGCAGCGAAAGGCCGCGTATCCAGGACCGAGCCGAAGCAGCGTCAGACGCGCGCGGCGCCGCCTGCTGCGCCCGTCGCACGAGCGAAAACCGACACGAAGGAATTTCAGAAGGTCGCGGCCATCGCTCCGGCGGTGAAGCCCGCGATGACCGCCGACGATAGCTGGCGTCCGAGCAAGAAAAAGAACTGAAAACCCGCGCGGATCGGAAAGGAAAGGGAAGCGCTTCGCGCGGGACGCGAAGCGCGCTGACGATCTTATTCGACGGCTTCCCAGTGTTCGTCGACGGTCTTGTCGGTTACGCGTACCTTCGCAACCATGGGCGCATAGCCGCGCAGCTTGATTTCATCGACGGCGAGCCGCTCCGAACGATAACTCTGCTGCGTCATTCTCGTACCGTCAGGGAATTCGAGCGCGTAACCGTCGATCGGTCCCCACTGGCCCTTCGGCATCGGTTCGACATAGACATTCTGCATCGCGTTTCTCCAGCTTGATTGGAAAGCACCGGGCGGTTCGCATTGGCGAACGTGCGCCTCTTGTATAAGAGGTTAGCGAAGAAAGGGACGCGGCCGGCGACGATGCGCGACGTCGCGAAGCAAATAATTATCGAAGTAAATCAATGCTCTAGTTGCGGGTTCCCATGATGAGAAAGCCCATTCTCCAATATGCAACTCGCGGCATGCTGCCATGCAGCGCGCGTTTTCGTGAAACGGACCTTCATTGCATATCGTGGAAGTCAGTGATGCACGGCGCTGCGGCGATCGGCATCGAGATAGTTGTTGATCGTCGGCGGGACGTCCGCCGCGACGGATGCGAAGCGAAAGCCGTTGCGTCCCTTGCGCTTCGCTTCGTACATCGCGCGATCCGCGTCGCCGAGCATCGCTTCGGCGGACGTGTCGAAGCCGCCCGCGCACATCGCGATGCCGACGCTCGTGCCGAGATGCGCTTCGACGCGGCCGAGTTCGAACGGCCGTCCGATCGCGCGGCAAATGTCCTGCGCGATGCGGCTGCATGCACTCGATGACGAAATCCCGCGCGCCAGCAGCACGAATTCATCGCCGGCGAGGCGGCAGACGAGATCGCCCGCGCGCGTCGTCTTTTTCAGGCGCGCGGCCACCTGTATCAACAGCGCGTCGCCGACGTCGTGACCGTGCTGATCGTTGATGCTCTTGAAGCCGTCGAGGTCCATGAAGAAGAGCGCGAAAGGCACGGCGTCATAGCGGGCGGCATCGACGGAAAGCGCGAGTTGCTCGGCGAGCGCGCGCCGGTTCGGCAGGCCCGTGAGCGCGTCGAGCATGACTTCGGAGCGCATCTGATGTTCGCGCCGCTTGGTCTCGGTGATGTCCTGCGACATGATGTAGAAACCGGCAATTTCCTCGCGCTGAAACTCGGGAATATACGTCGCGTTCCAGACGCGGCTCGGCGCGCCTTCATAGACGATGTCCTCGTGCGTCACGCGTTCGCCGGCGAGCACGCGGCGAAAGTAAGGCAGACAGCGCTCGAAGGTCGACGCGCCGATCGTGTCGCGCACAGTCTTGCCACGCAACGCCGAAGGCTCGACGCCGAACACCTCGCGATACACCTGATTGTTGAAGCGATAGCGCAGGTCAGCATCGACGTGTGCGATGAGAACGGGCAGATTGTCCGTGATCGTCTGCAGCGCGGCGCGATTGCTGGTGAGCTCGCGCGTGCGTTCGAGCACGCGGCGCTCCAGTTCCTGCCGATAATCGCGCAACACCTGTTCGCTGTATTTGCGGCTCGAGATGTCGTGCGCGACGCTCACGAAATGCAGCGGCTCGCCGCGTTCGTCGCGAATCAACGCGACGGAAAGCTCGACCCAAACCGGCTCGCCGTTACGGCGGCGATATCGTTTTTCCAGCGTATACGTCTTGCTCGTGCCGTCGAGCAGTTCCGCGACGAGTTGCAGATCGACCGACAGATCCGCTTCGTCGGTGATCTGCTGAAAGGTCATCGTGACGAGTTCATCGGCGCTATAACCGGTGATTTCGCACAGCTTCGGATTCACTTCGACGAAGCGGCCCTCCAGATCGACGATAGCCTTGCCCGTCGGCGTCTGTTCGAAGATCGTATGAAAGCGCGTCTCGGACAGGCGCAGCTTGCGGCGGTCGGCTTCCTGAATCTCACGCGTTTCGCGCGCGGCTTCGCGCTGCACGATCTCGCGCTCGACGGTCGCCGCGAGATCGCACAGCGCGGCCTGCGTGCTTGCCGTGAGTTTGCGCGGCTTCGTGTCGATCGCGCAAAGCGTGCCGAGCACGAGACCTCTGGACGAGCGCAACGGCACGCCCGCATAGAAGCGGATGTGTGGCGCGCCCCTGACGAGCGCATTGCCGGCGAAGCGCGCATCCGCGTGAGCGTCCTCGACGAGCAGCAGACGTTCGGAGTGAAGCGCGTGCGCGCAGAACGACACGTCGCGCGCGGTTTCGCATACATCGAGTCCGACACGCGACTTGAACCATTGCCGATGTTCATCGACGAGCGATACCAGCGCGATCGGCACCTGCAACAGCTCGGCGACGACGCGCGTTACGCGGTCGAACACTTCTTCCTGTGGCGTGTCGAGCAGGTCGAGACTGTGCAGCAACTGGAGCCGCTTCGCTTCGTCGGCGGGCAGAGGCGCCGTGTGCCATTCGTGTACGGGTTGCAAGGTTCTTCTCGATTCGGTATTCGCCATCGGGCCCAATGCCACGATGAGCAATTTATCGAACCTTCCGCAATCCCGATTCGCCGATCAAAGGCCGGCTTTTCCCTCAGTTCGCGAGATGTGCCTTACGGACGAAATGACGCAGAGCGGTCAGAGCCCCAGGCAAACCGCCCCGACCGCGACCACCACGCAGGCGAGCCAGCGCCTCGCGCTGACGGCTTCCTGAAGGAACACGCGCCCGATGAGCGCCGCGAACACGACGCTCGTTTCGCGCAACGCGGAGACCGTGCCCATCGCGCCGGATTGCATCGCCCAGATCACGATGCCGTAAGCCGCGATCGACACGAGGCCGCCCGCGAGCGACGAACCCACGGCCATCGGCGCTCGCTTCACGGGCGTCCATAGCGCCGCGGGCCCGCGTTTCGCGACGAAAATCATCGGCATGAACCAATAGAACATGAACATCCACGCGGTGTAGGTGAGCGCTTCGCCATCGGACAGGCGCACGCCGATGCCGTCGATCACCGTGTAGATCGCGATGGTCACGCCCGTCGTCAACGCGGCGAGCACGCCCGCGCGCGATACGCGGCCGCCCTGCAATGCAAGCGCGATGATGCCGCCCGAGATCAGCACGATCCCGAGCGCATGCAGCAGGCCGATCGCCTCGTGCGCGAAGATGGCCGCGCCGAGCGTGACGAGCATCGGCGACGATCCGCGCGCGATCGGATAAGCCTGCGCGAGATCGCCGCGCCGATACGAGCGCACGAGGCTCACGTTGTAGACGATATGCACGAGCCCCGACGCGACGATGTAGGGCCACGCGGCTTTCGCGGGCATCGGCAGATAGAAGACGACGATCGCGGACACGGCGCCGATCGCGATGCTCATCCACGTCATCGAGAGGAACCGGTCGCGGTTGCCATGGAGCATCGCGTTCCAGCTTGCGTGGAGCACGGCTGCCAAGATAACGACACCGCCGGTGTAGGTGAACATGCTTTCTTATGTCGGTTATATGACGGATAGTTACTAGAATAACTATCTTGTGAGCCGCTCACAAACCATATAAATTCCATCGTCGCGTTAGAAAAGCTCTTGCGAATGAGACCGGCATTGCCTTCACTCAATGCGTTGCGCGCTTTTGAAGCCGCTGGGCGACTCGGTAGCTTCAAGGAAGCCGCAGCCGAGCTGCATGTCACGCACGGGGCGATCAGCCAGCAAGTGCGTTTGCTCGAAGCGTGGCTCGGCGCGCCCCTGTTCGAGCGTCATAACCGGCGTGTGGTGTTGACCCCGGCGGCGCGCGTTTATCTCGCGCAAATCGGTCCGCTCTTCGATCGGCTCTCGCAGGCCACGGCGCGCTATGGCGTGTCCGAGGCCGTGTCGCGCACGCTCACCGTGAATGCGCCCGCTACCTTCACGTTGCGCTGGCTCGTGCCGAGGCTCGAACAATTTCGCGCGCGTCATCCCGATGTGGAAGTCAGGATAGAGACATCGAACGAACCGGTAGAAAGCCTGAAGGACACATACGACATCGTGATTCGCGGCGGCCCCGACACGTTTTACGGTTACGTGATGCGGCGCTTTCTCGAAGAGGAACGTCTGCCGGTGTGCAGCCCCACGCTGTCCAAACGTCTTCCTTTGCAGACGCCTGAAGACTTGCGGCGGCACACGCTGCTGCACACGTCGAGCTTGCCGCGCGTCTGGCCGGATTGGCTCGCGCAGGCGGGCATCGCGGCGCTCACGCCAGCGGCGGTGCTCACCTTCGATCACTTCTATCTGACCTTGCAGGCCGCTGTCGATGGCATGGGCATCGCGATGGGCCCGACCGCGCTCGTCGCCGACGATCTCGCGTCAGGCCGTCTCGTTGCGCCATTCGACGGGCCGCGTTTGCCGTCGCGAAGCTATTGCACGTATGTCGCCGATGAAAAAGCGGGGCACGATCTGATCGTGCTGTTTCGCGCATGGCTCGAACAAGAAGGACAAGCGTTCGCGACCGAGCACGACGTGTGAGCCTGCGCCGCGCTGCATTCGTGCGAACTATGCAGAAATTTAACTATCTGGTTAGAATGCACGGGTTTACGCTAATGCCCCGGCCGGTCTGACTGATCGCGCGGGACATGCGATCCAGCCGCGCACATCGGCGCACGCGTGCATGCGTCGCCGCTTCTCGCGTGTCGCGGTATCGACTTCACGGAACGCTTTTCATCGCGCGGTGCGATACGGCCGCGGCATTCCTGTTCGTCGCCGAAGCGGATCGCATGGCAGATTCCTGGAGAAGATTTCGATGTCTACGAGTAAAGCCCGTCTTTCAGCCGCGCTGAGAGCAGGGTGTGTTGTGCTGGGCCTCGCGCTGCTGGCCACTGGTCTGATTTTCGTCGTCGGCGGCGCAAAGCTCGCGCTTCTGCACGGCAGCGCGTATTTCGTGATCGCGGGAGCGGTTATCGCCGTATCCGCGGTGCAGTTCATGCGGGCGAAGTCGTCGGCTGTGCTCGCCTTCGGCGCGGTATTTATCGGCACGCTCGTGTGGGCGCCCATCGACGGCGGTTTCGATTTCTGGCCGCTCGTGTCGCGGCTGATGCTGCCGGCCGGCTTCATGATGCTCGCGCTGCTTACATGGCCATCGTTGCGCACGCATGAGACGGGCAAGCCCGCGCCGAAGCGCGCGTATGCGTTCGCTGGCGTCATCGCGCTTTGCATGCTCGTTACCTTCGTGCAGATGTTCGAGCCGCATCCGACCGTCGCATCCGATGGCAATGAAACGCCGCTCGTGCCCGTCGCGAAGGAGCACGCGCAGAAGGACTGGAGCAACTACGGCAACACGGCCGGCGGCAGCCGCTTCGTGGCGCTCGATCAGATCACGCGCGATAACGTGAAGGATCTGCGTGTCGCGTGGACCTTCCATACGGGCGATGTCCCCGAAAGCCCGACCGGCAACGGCGCGGAAGATCAGGAGACGCCACTGCAGATCGGCGACCGCATCTACCTGTGCACGCCGCACAACAACGTGATCGCCGTCGATGCCGACAGCGGCAAGCAGATCTGGAAGCGCGAGATCAACGCGCGGGCGCAGGTCTGGAACCGCTGTCGCGGCCTCGCGTATTTCGATGCGACGAAACCTGTGGCGCGACCGACGATAAACGGTTCGACGCCTGTGACCCCCGTTTCCATCGCGGCGGGCGCAAGCTGCCAGCGCCGCTTGCTGATGAACACGATCGATGCGCGTCTCGTCGCCATCGATGCCGACACCGGCGCGCTGTGCGAAGGCTTCGGCGAGCACGGCTTCGTGAACCTGAAAGCGGGTCTCGGCGCGGCCGACGATCCGAAGTATCAGCTCACGTCGGCGCCGACGCTCGCGGGCACGACCGTCGTCGTGGGCGGACGCGTGGCCGACAACGTGCAGACCGACATGCCGGGCGGCGTATTGCGCGGCTTCGACGTCATTACCGGCGAGATGCGCTGGGCGTTCGATCCGGGCCGCGACGACCCCAACGCGCGCCTGCAACCGGGTCGGACTTACGCGCGCAGCACGCCGAACTCGTGGGCGCCGATGTCCTACGACGCCGCGATGAACACTGTCTTCATCCCGATGGGCAGCTCGTCGGTGGACTTGTGGGGCGGCAATCGCACGCCGCTGGATCACAAGTACGCGACGTCGATCCTCGCGCTCGATGCGACCACCGGCAAGGAAAAGTGGGTGTACCAGACGGTCCACAACGATCTGTGGGACTTCGACGTTCCGATGCAGCCGAGCCTCGTCGACTTTCCCGAGAAGGATGGATCGACGAAGCCCGCGGTCGTGTTCGGCACGAAATCCGGTCAGATCTTCGTGCTCGACCGCATGACGGGCAAGCCGCTTACGCGCGTCGAAGAACGCAAGGTGAAGACGGGCACGATCGCGCAGGAACAGTACTCGTCGACGCAGCCGTTCTCGGCCGGCATGCCGACGATCGGCGCGGACACGCTCAAGGAATCGGACATGTGGGGCGCGACGCCGTTCGATCAGTTGATGTGCCGCATCAGTTTCAAGTCGATGCGCTATGACGGCCTCTTCACCGCCCCCGACACCGATGTCTCGCTGAGCTTCCCGGGATCGCTCGGCGGCATGAACTGGGGCAGCCTGTCGACGGATCCGAATCATCACGTCGTCTTCGTGAACGACATGCGCCTCGGTCTCTGGGTGCAGATGATTCCGCAAAAGACCGACAGCGCGCCCGCGAGCAACGGCGGCGAAGCCGTCAACACGGGCATGGGCGCGGTGCCGCTGAAGGGCACGCCGTATGCCGTGAACAAGAACCGCTTCATGTCGCCGCTCGGCATTCCGTGCCAGAAGCCGCCGTTCGGCACGCTCTCCGCGGTCGATCTGAAGACGCAAAAGATCGTGTGGCAAGTGCCCGTCGGCACCGTGCAGGACACGGGTCCGTTCGGCATCAAGATGCGCGTGAAGATGCCCATCGGCATGCCGACGCTCGGCGGCACGCTCGCGACGCAAGGCGGCCTCGTGTTCATCGCGGGCACGCAGGACTATTATCTGCGTGCGTTCGACAGCGCCACCGGCAAGGAAGTGTGGAAGGCGCGCTTGCCGGTCGGAAGCCAGGGCGGTCCGATGAGCTATGTGTCGCCGAAGACGGGCAAGCAATACGTGCTGATTTCGGCGGGCGGCGCGCGGCAATCGCCGGATCGTGGCGATTACGTCATCGCGTATGCATTGAACCACTGATCGTACGAACCGAAGATTTCATGCGTCTGACCAACACTTTCATTTGCCTGCTGGCTGTATCGATGCTGTGCGGCATCGGTGCAACGTCCGCGCATGCGCAGAGCGCCGTGACCTTGTACGGCAGCATCGATACGAGCATCGAAGTGACGAACCCGGGCTCGTCGTGGACGCCGCGCATGGATTCGGGCGCGTATCGCGGCTCGCGCTTCGGCTTGCGCGGCTACGAGCAATTGAGCGGCGATACGCGTCTGCTCTTCGATCTGGAAAGCGGCTTCAGTTCCGCCGACGGCACCTTCGCGACGGCCAACACGATCTTCAATCGACAGGCGTGGATCGGGCTCGGCGCGCCGTGGGGCGAGCTGCGCTTCGGCCGGCAGTATTCGCCGATCTACATTCCGTTCAAGG
This sequence comes from Caballeronia sp. ATUFL_F2_KS9A, assembly GCF_023630765.1. Lineage (NCBI taxonomy): Bacteria > Pseudomonadati > Pseudomonadota > Betaproteobacteria > Burkholderiales > Burkholderiaceae > Caballeronia > Caballeronia sp. ATUFL_F2_KS9A. Next base: position 62,065 of record NZ_JALQEK010000050.1, read on the forward strand.
GCGGACTCGATGCATTCGGTGCGGGCACGATCGCGTCGGGGCTCAACAATCTGTCGAAGATCACGCCTTACACGAATAACGGCATCACGTATCTGTCGCCCGATTTCCACGGCTTCACGACGACGCTCATGGTCGCATTGCGCGATAGCGGCAACGGCAACGGGCTATCGGGGAACTACGAGACGTTCGCGTATCACAGCGGGCCGTTTCGCATTTCGTACGCGCATCAGGACACGCAAGGCGACACCGGCTTGCGTGCGAATCTCGGCGGCGTGTCGTATCGCTTCGGCAAGACGACGGCCTTCCTCTCGTACTTCAACGGCGATGGCGGGTCGCCGCGCTATCACAACGACGGTCTTTCGGTCTCGATGCGCTACGCGGTGACGCCGCGCCTGCGCGCATCGCTCGGCTATGCGTATGCACGCGATCGCTCGGGCAGCGATAACGACGCTGACCAGTTCAGCGTTGCGTGCGAATACGATCTCTCGCCGAAGGTGCTGCTTTACGCGAGCGGCGCGATGCTGCGCAATCATGGCGACGCGACCTTCACGCTGCGCGGCGTGAACGTAGTCGGGATTCCGGCGGCTTATCCCGGCGCGCCGGTGCGCGGCGTGCAGGTTGGCATGATCGACCGGTTCTGATTCTCAGCGTCTCTTCTTCGCCTCATCGAGGCACGCCGCGAGCTTCTCGAAGTAATCCAGTGCTTTTCGCGTCGGCACGACGGTCTTGATGCGCAGATCGTCGCTGCTTTCATCGACGGATACGAGGCCTTGCTTTCTGAGGTTCGTCAGCTTGCGATGCACCGTCGCCGGCGCGCCCGCGATAGACAGCGCCATCGTCTCCGTGACCGTCAGCGCATGGCCCGCGTGCCACGACGCCGTGAGCGCTTCGAGCAAGCGTTCTTCGGCAGCATCGAGCTTCGGCACCGAAGGCAATGCCTGCACTGCCTGAGCCAGATTCAGGAAGCGGAAATAGGCATCGAACACGCTCTTTTTGGCCATGAAGAAATCGCTTTTAGGGAACGAACCGATCATAGCATTCGCGATATACGGCAAACCACAATCGACGATCTATTTATCAAGTTGATAAGTAAGTGCTAAGATAGTGCGTCGAGCAAGGTCGCAATACAAGGGCGCAATACAAGGTCGCAATACGAAGAGCGGACGAGTGAGCGCGTTTCGCTATCGCCCGAGCGATTTCCCGGGAGGGCAGGGGCGTGGTTCAGGAACGCGATAACAACTACATCACGGCGCATTTCATCGAGCAGGAGATCGAACATCTCGCGAGGATGATCCGCTCGCGCCACTGGCATCGCAGCGCGGCGTGGCCCGTTTCGTACTGGCGCGAGCGCATCGAGGAATTGCAGCATGCGCCCGCCATCGCGCCGCTTCAGCGCATGGAGCTCGAATCGCTTCTGAACGAACTGGAGCGCATCGCGGCCAAACTCGAATCGTCGGCGAATTACGGCGGAAGAGCGCAAGGCCAGACGCGCACGATGCGCGACGCATGAATCCGCGCGGTGCTGCGATAAGATGTGCGTCCTTACCGCCGCTCACTGGCACGCCGCCAATGTCTTCCCTTCAACTTCGCTTATGTTCCGTCGTCGGAACGGCGCTCGTCTTTATCACCTCGCTCTGGGCCAATCAGGAAATCTTTACTCATTCCGAGTTCGTGCGAGGCGTGAACTGGATTTATCTTCCGGCCGGCATTCGGCTGCTCAGCACGCTGTTGTTGGGCGCGGACGGCGCACTCGGGCTGCTTTTCGCAAGCTGGCTCGTCGATTTCTTTTATTTCTTTCCAAATGATCCGGTGAGATCTTTCGTCGGCGGCATCATTGCGACCGTCGCGCCTTATGCCGTGTATCGACTCGCGCGCGAGATCTATGGACTCGACGCGTCGCTATCGAATCTGACGGCGGGCAGATTGATGATGCTCACCGTCGCTTATGCGCTTGCCGGTCCGCTGCTGCATAACATCTGGTTTTATCTTCAGGGCGATACGGAGCATATCGTCGCGCGATTCTTCGCGATGTTCATCGGCGATCTTGCCGGGACCATGATCGTCATCTATACGCTCAAAGCCTTGCTGCATTTCCTTCCCGTTCCGCGCGCGCCGAACCGCTAATCGTGCGCCGCGCGCGCCGCATGCACGTCAGCCGAACCACTTCATCATCAGCGTGGCGAACACGACCATGCCCGCGCCGCCGATGCGCGTCGAAATCTGCGCGAAGGGCATGAGTCCCATGCGATTCGACGACGACAGAATCGCGACATCGCCGGTGCCGCCGAGACCGCTATGGCAAGCGGTGATGATCGCCGCTTCGACTGGATACATCTTCAGCCACGCGCCGACGAAGAATCCCGATACGACCATCGCCGCGACCGTCGACGCGCAGATCACGAAGTACGCGGGCGAGAATGCGCCGACGAGCTTGTCCCACGACACGAAGAGCGTGCCCAGTCCGACGAGGATCGCGAAGGTGAGATTCGTCGACATGAACTTGTAGATCTGATACGCGCCGATCTCCATGCGTTCGGGAATCGCGCGCACGACCTTCAGCACGGCGGCTGCGACGATCATCAGCACGGGTCCGGGAATGCCGGTGACGGGCGCGAGCAGCATGCCGAGAATGAACAGCGTGCAGCCGAGCAGCAGCCCGAAACCCATCAGGCGCAGATCGAGCGCGGCCTCGGCTTTCTGTTCCTTCAGCAGCGCCTGATCGTCGCCGCTCTTCACGAGCATGCCGTCGCCGCTATATGCGCGATGTTTCTCGCCGAAGCGCTTGAGCAAGCCGCTCGCGAGAATCGCGACGACGTTGCCGATGAGCGCGGCGGGCACCATCATCGCGATCAGATGACCTTGCGCCGCGCCGGTGATTTCCGCATAACCGATCGACAAGGGCAAAATGCCTTCGCCGATGCCCCCGCCCAGAATCGGCATGACGATATAGAAGAACGTGTGCTTCGGGTCATAGCCGAACATCAGTCCGACTAGCACGCCCGCCGCGATCGCCGTCACCGTGCCGACCAGCAATGGCACGAACATCTTCAGAAAGCCTTGAATCAGGATCTTGCGATTCATGCCGAGAATGCTGCCCGCGACGAGACACGCGATATAGAGGTATTGCAGGTTCGCGGTCTTCATCGTCGTGGTGATGGCCTTGAGCGCGGCATCGTCCATCAGCTTGTAGCCGAGCAGCGCCGAAGGCACGAAGAGACAGAGAATCGCGGGCCCGCCGATATGCCTGAACACCGGAATGCGTTTGCCGATTTCGCCGAGCAACAGGCCCGATAACATCAGCACGGCGAAGCCGCCGATCATGTCGTTCGGCAATTTGCCGGTGATGGCGGCGAGTATCGTGACCAGTGAGAGCGCGACGAACATCGCGACCGGCATGCCGCCGATGGTCATCAACGAGAAGCGCGCGCGCAGTCCGAGCGGCGTCGCGCCCGTGCGCAACGAAGGGCTTTCCATATCGTGTCTCCTGATTGAGAAGTGATGCGGCGATGGACGCTCGTGCGTCTCTTTTTCGCCTTACGCTGCTTGCTTGTTGCGTAGCGCGGGCAAATCGATCTTCATCCACGGACGCAGCGCCTCGTGCTTCGCTTCGAATGCGCGGATCGCGTCGCTGTCGGCGAGCGTCATGCCGATCATGTCCAGTCCTTCGATGAACATGCGCTTCTGTCGCTGCGGAAGATCGAACGCGTAGTGCGTGCCGTCGCTCGTGCTCACGCGTTGATTCGCGACGTCGATGGTCAACCGATTCGTCTTTGCATCGCTCGCGAGCGCGCTCAATGCAGCGACGACGGCTTCATCGAGCGCGATCAGCAGCAAGCGATTGTTCTGCGCGTTGAAGTAGAAGATTTCGCCGAAGCTCGGCGCGATAACGGCATCGATTCCCGCTTGCTGCAAGCCCCATACGGCGTGCTCGCGGCTCGATCCGCAGCCGAAGTTCGCGCCCGCGATGAGAATGCGCGCGCCCGCATAGTCGGGCCTGTTCAGCACGAAGTCTTTGCGTGCGTTGCCCGATGCATCGAAGCGCAAGTCATACAGAACGCCGCGCGCGAGACCGGACTTGTCGATGCCGAACAGAAACTGCTTCGGCATGATCTGGTCGGTGTCGAGATTGTTCAGCGGCAACGGCGCGGCGATGCCGGTCAATGTTGCGTGTTCAGACATGCTCCAGCTCCTTGCGTACGTCGACGATACGGCCCGCGAGCGCGGCGGCGGCAGCCATCGCGGGACTCATCAGATGGGTGCGGGCGCCGCGTCCCTGGCGGCCCTCGAAATTGCGGTTGGTCGTGGACGCGCAGCGCTGGCCGGGTTGCAGGATGTCGTCGTTCATCGCGAGGCACATCGAGCAGCCAGGCTGACGCCATTCGAAGCCCGCCTCGATCAGCGCGCTGGCGATGCCTTCGCGTTCCGCCTGCTCGCGGACCATGCCGGAACCGGGCACGACCATCGCACGCACGGAAGGCGCGACCTTGCGGCCGCGCACGATATCGGCGACGGCGCGCAAGTCTTCGATGCGCGCGTTCGTGCATGAACCGATGAATACGTGATCGATCGCGAGGCCCTCGATCGCCTGATTGGCATCGAGTCCCATGTAGTCCAGCGCCTTCGATGCATTGCGTTGCGCGACCGGTTCATCGGCGAGGCGGGGAATGCGCGCATCGATCGCGATGGCCTGATCCGGGCTCGTGCCCCATGTGACGAACGGCGCGACATCGCGCGCATCGAAGCGATGCGTGATGTCGAACGATGCGTCGGCGTCGGACGCGAACTGCTTCCATTGCGCGACGAATGCATCGGTTCCGATGCGCTCGGCGACATAGCGAATCGTCGTCTCGTCGGGGGCGATCAACGCACCGCGCGCACCTGCTTCGACGGTCATGTTGCACAAGGTCATGCGCGCCTCGGCGGAGAGCGCATCGATCGCGCTGCCCGCATACTCGACGACGTAACCGCGCGCGCCCTGCGCACCGATCTTCGCGATGATGTAGAGCACGAGATCCTTCGATGTCGTGCCGCGAGGCAGCGCGCCATCCACGACGATGCGCATGTCCTTCGCGACGCGATAGACGAGCGTCTGCGTCGCGAGCACATGTTCCACTTCCGATGTGCCGATGCCGAAGCCCAGCGCACCGAGTGCGCCATACGTCGTGGTGTGACTGTCGCCGCACAGCACGACCATGCCGGGGCGAATCAGGCCGATCTCCGGCGCGACCACATGCTCGATGCCTTGCGCACGGTCGCGCACATCGAACAGATGGATGCCGTGCTCCGCGCAGTTGCGCGTGAAGTTCGCGGCCTGCTGCGCGGCGGCGTCGATCATGATCGTGCGCTTGTCGACCGCGACGGGATGCGTCGGAATCACATGATCGACGACACCCATCTGCTTTTCCGGGCAACGCACCGGCAGGTTTTTTTGCGCGAGTCCCGCGAATGCTTGCGGGCTCGTGTACTCGTTCATGATGTGCAGGTCGGCGTAAAGCGCGACGTGTTCATCGTCGACGTGAAAAACCGTGTGGCTGTCCACGATCTTCCGATATAGCGTCTGTCCCATGCTGTCTCCGTTCTTGCTTCTCCGATCAGTCGAAGCCAGTGTAATTCGATAACGGAGACCGTAAAATGCAGCTTGTCTTAACCCATTGTTAAGCCAAATTTAAAAATGGACTCGATCGCCGACCTGGAGTTTTTCGCGCGGCTCGTCACGCAAGGCAGCTTGTCGGCGCTCGCGCGCGAGCTCGGCGTGACGCCGCCCGCCGTGAGCGCGCGCCTCAGCCAGCTCGAACGGCGTCTCGGCGTGAAGCTGCTGAACCGCACGACGCGGCGGCTCGCGATGACGCAGGAAGGCGAGCTCTATCTCGGCACCGGCTCGCGCCTGCTCGAACAGGTGCAGGAACTGGAGCGCATGGTGTCGAGCAGCCGCGATCTGCCGCGCGGCCTGTTGAAAGTGAACGCGACGTTCGGCTTCGGGCGGCGTCATATCGCGCCGGCGCTGTCGGAGTTTCGTCGGCAATATCCGGATGTCGAAGTGCAGCTCGATCTCACCGATCGTCCGATGAATCTCGCCGAATTCGCGTTCGATGTCGGCATCCGCTTCGGTGAATTGCCGGACATGCGCGTGGTCGGCAGAAAGATCGCGGCGAACCGGCGCTTCGTATGCGCAGCGCCGGCGTATCTGCAAGCGCATGGCACGCCGAAGGAGCCGGACGATCTGCGCGGTCATCGCTGCATCGTGCTGCGCGAGAACGACACGGCGTACGGCACCTGGCATTTCACGAAGGGCAAGCGGCACGAAACGGTGAAAGTCCACGGCACGATGAGCAGCAACGATGGCGAAGCGACGCTGCGCTGGGCGCTCGACGGTCACGGCGTGCTGACGCGTTCCGAATGGGACGCGCAGTCGTTTATCGATTCCGGCGCGCTCGAACGCGTGCTCACCGACTGGTCGATGCCGCCCGCCGATATCTATGCGATCTATCCCGAGCGGCTGAATTTGTCGGCGAAAGTGCGCGTATTCATCGAGTTCCTTGAGCGGTATCTGAAGCGGGTGTGATGCTTGCTGAATCGCGGGCATGACATCGCCGACGAGGGAGGCAACTCATGACCGCGCAGCACCACGATGACGACAGCGCGACTTACGGCACCTTCAAGGATCTCGTCAACATGACGCCCGCTCAACTCGAAAAGTGGCTCGCGACCGACGAGTCGCGCGAAGTCGGCCAGAAGAACGGCGGCGGCGAATCGGTGGGGCACAAGTCGGGTCGGCATATCATCGACATTCTCGGCAAGAAGAAGGCCGATCTCGGCGAAGACGACTACGCGCACATGCGCAAGGTCGTCGGTTACATCAAGCGGCACCTCGCGCAGCGCCCGCACGAAGTCGAGCATTCGCACTGGCGATACTCGCTGATGAACTGGGGCCACGATCCGCTGAAGTAGGCTGCCGTCATTCGTGTCGCGCATTCGGCAGCATCAGCCGCTATGCTTGTCGAAAACGGAGCGAGACATGAATCAGACGAACTGGTACGCCGAAAGCGATTGCTCACTCGATGAATTCGCGAGCCTGCTCGAGCGCGACGCGCGACCGAAGCTGACATTCGCGTCGCACATTCAGCGCGGCATTCCGTTATATGACTGCGGCGCGCTCACCCCCGCGCTGGACGATTCATCGACATGCATGGCGTTGCAGGCGGAATGGGCCACGGTCCTGCGCGATGGCGCAGGCGTGTTCGTGCTCAAGCATGCGTATGCGGATGTCGATCCTATCGACGAGGCCGCCGCGATCTTCGAATCGATCATCCGGCAAGAGCGCGAACGCGGTGCGAGTGCCGCCGATCACTTCGCGAAGGCGGGCGCGAACGATCGTATCTGGAATGCGCAGGAAAAGCTCTGTCTGCACGCGCCGCGCGTGTTCGCGCGTTACTTTGCGAACCGGTTCATCGAATGCGCGGCGCTTGCATGGCTCGGCCCCGGTTTTCAGATGACATCGCAAGTCAATGTCGTGCGTCCGGGCGGCGACGCGCAGCAGGCGCATCGCGACTATCATCTCGGTTTCCAGACTGCCGATGAAGTGCGGCGCTATCCGGCGCATGTTCACGCGATCTCGCCGTATCTCACGCTGCAAGGCGCGGTCGCACATAGCGACATGCCTGTGGAAAGCGGTCCGACGAAGCTGCTGCCGTTTTCGCAGCGCTATGCGCAAGGGTATCTCGCGTGGCGGCGCGCGGACTTCCGCGAATACTTCGAAGCGCATCACGTTCAATTGCCGCTCGAAAAGGGCGATGCACTTTTCTTCAGCCCCGCGCTCTTTCATGCCGCGGGCGCGAACCGCACGCGCGACGTGCAGCGCATGGCGAATCTGCTGCAGGTGTCATCGGCATATGGACGCGCGATGGAAACGCTCGATCGCGCGCGCATGTGCGAATCGGTCTATCCGGTACTGTTCGATTTCAAGTCGACGGAAAGCATGAGCGATGCGGAGATCGATGCGGTCATCGCTGCGTGCGCGGAAGGCTACGCGTTCCCGACGAACCTCGATCGCGATCCGCCCATCGGCGGTCTTGCGCCGAAGAGTCAGCAGGCGCTATTGCGTCAGGCGCTCGATGAAACATGGTCCGTCGATGCGCTCGCGAACGCGCTGAAGGACAACGCGTGGCGGCGCAATACTTGAAGCCTTACTCCTGATAAACCGCCGTCAACACGCTTCGGGCATCGGCGAGCGCATTGTCGAGTTGCACGAGACTCGCATGACGCGCGCCGAGCGGATCGCGATTCGCGATCGCGGTGAGTATCGCCTTGTGGCGCGGCAAGGACAGCGCGTGCGTATCCGGATGACGGCTCGTCAGCTTGATCGACTCCGACAGCGCGAGCGATAACATGTGCCCGATATACATCAGCATGTCGTTGTGCGTCGCCGTCATGATCGCGCGATGAAACTCCAGATCGGGCGTAAGCAGTGCCTCGGGCGTCGGCGCATGCGACATGCGCTCGTACGCATCGCGGATGCGCGTGACATCTTCCTCTGTCGCATTCGATGCGGCGAGCGCGGCCGCCGCCGGCTCGACGATCCTGCGCACCACGAGCAGCGACTGAAAGAACGCGCCTTCATGCACGCTGGTGATCGTCCAGAAGAGGACATCGGGATCGAGCGTGTGCCATTCATCGCGCGGACGCACGACGCTGCCAAGACGCGGCTTCGACAGCACGAGCCCTTTCGCGACCAGCACGCGCGTCGCTTCGCGCAGCACGGGCCGGCTCACGCCATAGGCTTCGCACAGCTTCGCTTCGGCGGGCAGGCGATCGCCGGGACTGAGCTTGCCGCTCACGATGTCGATGCCGAGCTCCTGCACGATGCGCGCGTGCATGCTCTTGCGAGGTTGTGGATGACGATAGTCCATGGCGTCGTCAGCGCTTCGCCGCGGAGCGATCGCCGAACGCGCGCTGCGACAGACAGAACACGAGCAGCAATGCGCCGACCGCGATCTTCGTCCACCATGAACTGAGCGAGCCGTCGAACGAGATCAGCGTCTGAATGATGCCGAGAAGAAGCACGCCGAACAGCGTGCCGATCACATAGCCGACGCCGCCCGTCAAGAGCGTTCCGCCGATGACGACCGAGGCGATCGCATCGAGTTCGAGACCCATCGCGTGCAGGCCGTATCCCGAGAGCATGTAGAACGTGAACAGCACGCCGCCGAGCGCGGAGCAGAAGCCCGATAGCGCGTACGCGCCGATGGTCGCGGCGTTCACCGGCAAGCCCATCAGAAGCGCCGAATGCGGATTGCCGCCGACCGCATAAATGGTGCGGCCGAACGGCGTGTAATGCGCGATGAACACGGCGGCCGCGAGCACGACTAGCGCGATCACCGCACCGAGCGAGAGCGACGCGCCGCTCATGACCGGTATGCGAATCTGCGATACGGCCGCATACCACGGATCGGTGATGCTGATCGAATCGATGCTGATGAGATAGCACAGCCCGCGCGCGAGGAACATGCCCGCCAGCGTGACGATGAACGGCTGCAGGCGAAAGCGCGCGATGAGCCAGCCCATGAGCGTGCCGAATGCGGTGCCCATCGCGAGCACGAGCGGGATCACGACGAGCGGATGCCAGCCCGCTTTCTCGACGAGCGCGGCGGATACCATCGTCGTCAGCGCAATCACCGATCCCACCGAAAGGTCGATGCCGCCCGACAGGATCACAAAGGTCTCGCCTACCGCGACGACGATCAGAAACGCATTGTCGATCAGCAGATTGAGAAAGACCTGCGGCGAGAAGAAGCCGGTGTACATCACCGAGCCGAGTACCGAGATCGCGATGAACAGCGTGATTGTCGCGGCGAGCGGCAGATAGCGGCTCGTCGAGAAGCTGCGCTTCGGTGCAGCGGCGTCGCGAGGATGCGCAAGCGTGACGCCCGGCGGCTTGGGCAAGGGCGAACTCATCGGCGCACCTCGCTGCGGCCAATAGCAGGGCGGCGCGCGAACTTCACGACCGTCGCGCGGAACTCGCCCGATTGCAGCATCATCACCGCGAACACGACGATGGCTTTCACCACGAGATTCACCTCCGGAGGCACGCCGAGCGAATAGATCAGATACGTGAGCGTCTGGATGATGAGCGCGCCGATCACGCTGCCCGCGAGCGTAAAGCGACCGCCCGTGAGCGCGGTGCCGCCGAGCGTGACGGCGAGGATCGCATCGAGCTCGAGCAAGAGGCCTGCGTTGTTGCCGTCGGCGCTCTTGACGTTCGAGCTGATGAGAATGCCCGCCACGCCCGCGCACAAACCGCTGAATGCATACGCGCCGAGCGTGAGCCGTTTCGCCTGCACGCCCGCGACGCGCGCGGCGGTCGGATTGATGCCGATCGCCTGCAGGAAGAGGCCGAGCGCCGTGCGCGTGATCGCAAGATACAGCAGCACGAACACGAGCGCGACGATCCATATCGATGTCGGCAATCCGAGCAGATAGCCGCCGCCGAAGAAGAAGTAGGGCGTGTAGTAGATCGTGATGATCTGACCGTTCGTGATGAGCTGCGCGATGCCGCGTCCCGCGACCATCAGGATGAGCGTCGCGATGATCGGCTGCATGCCCGCGCGCGCGACGAGCAGGCCGTTCCACAAGCCGCACAGCAACGCGACGCCGAGCGCCGCCACGATCACGACAGGCAACGGGAAGCGCGTGACGTTGCCCGCGATCGATCCGCCGATCGCCCACGCGGCGACCGCTCCCGCGATGGCGACGACCGCGCCGACGGAGATATCGATGCCGCGCGTGGCGATCACGATAGTCATGCCGAGCGCGACGACCGCGAGCGGCGCGGCGCGATTGAGGATATCGACGAGACTGCCGTAGACGTGACCGTTGCGCCACTCGACATGCAGAAAGCCCGGATTGAACGCAGCGTTCAGCGCGAGCAGCAGCACGAGCGTGACGATCGGCCAGCCGAGCCGATGTTCCATCATCGAACGAAGCGTCATGCGGCGCGCGGTGTCATCCATGTTCGGCTCCGATCATTTCGCATACCGTATCTTCGCTGGTTCCGGCGGGCAACTCGCCGACCTTGCGCCGGTCGCGCAACACGACGATGCGATTCGCGATACGCACCACCTCCGATATCTCCGAAGAAATGAACAGCACGGCCATGCCCGTCGATGCGAGCCGGAGTATTTCGTCCATGATTTCCTGCTTCGCGGCGACGTCGATGCCGCGCGTCGGCTCGTCGAGAATCAGAAGGCGCGGCTCGGTCGCGAGCCACCGCGCGATGAGCGCCTTCTGCTGATTGCCGCCGGACAAGAGACCGATAGGCATGTCGAGCGTCGCGGCCTTGATGCCGAGCGCGCGCACGAAGCGTTCCGCGAGCGCGTTCTGTTCGGCGCGCGTGAGGCAGCGCCGCGCGCCCATGCGTGCCTGCAACGCCAGCGCGATGTTCTCGCGCAGCGACAGCTCCGCGACGATGCCGTCCGCTTTGCGCTCTTCCGGACAGAACGCGATGCCGTGACGGATCGCCTGTGCGGGCGTCGTGAAGGAGACCGGCATGCCATCGATGCGCAGTTCGCCTTCGTCGGGCTTTTCGAGGCCGAAGAGCAGCTTCGCGAGTTCGGTGCGCCCCGAACCGAGCAGGCCCGCGACGCCCACCACTTCGCCCGCGCGCACGCGCAGATCGAGCGGTTGAAGCTGGCCTTTCTGGCCGAGTCGCGTGGCATCGAGCAACGCCGTTTCCTGCGTGGCCGTTTCGATGTCGTCGGGCGGCGACTGACGCGCCTGCGCGGCGGCAAGCTCACGGCCGAGCATCGCCGCGATGAGCGCCTGCGCGCCCAGTTCGCTCGTCGGCCATTCACCGACGCGCCGGCTGTTGCGCAATACCGTGATGCGATCCGAGATCGCATAGACCTGATTCAGAAAGTGCGTGACGAAGAGAATCGCGAGCCCTTGTTCGCGCAAGCGGCGCAGTACATCGAAGAGGCGGCGCACTTCGTCGTCGTCGAGGCTGGAGGTCGGCTCGTCGAGAATCAGCACTTTGGACGATAGCTTGAGCGCGCGCGCGATCGCGACCATCTGCTGCACGGCGACCGAATAGCTCGTCAGCACACGCGTCACGTCGATATCGAGACCGATGCGCGCAAGCAGCTCACGCGCTTGCCCGTGCGTCTTATCCCAGTCGATGCGATAGCCATGCAGCGCGCCGCGCCGCGGAAAATTGCCTGCGAAGATGTTCTCCGCCACCGACAGGTTCGGGCACAGATTCACTTCCTGATAGACCGTGCTGATGCCGAGCTTCTGCGCGTCGAGCGGCGAATCGGGATGGATCGCGCGGCCCTCGAGCAGAATCTCGCCGGCGTCGAGACTCACGACGCCGGTCAGCACTTTTATGAGGGTCGACTTGCCCGCGCCGTTCTGCCCCATGAGCGCGTGAACCTCGCCCGGATAGAGCGCAAGGTTCACGTCCTGCAGCGCATGAACGCCGGCGAAGCGCTTGTCGATGCCGCGCAACTCCAGTACTGGCGATGTCATCGGCGGTCAGTATTTGCGGTTGGGGAATTCCTTCGCCGCGACCTCCATCGGGAAGATGCTTTCCTGCGTAACGATCCGCTTGGGCACCGACTTGCCCGCCTTGATGTCCTTCACCACGGACATCAGCTGCGGCCCGAGCAGCGGGCTGCATTCCACGGATACGTTGAGCTTGCCCGCCATCATCGCTTCGAACGCGCCCTTCACGCCATCGACGGAAATGATGATGATGTCCTTGCCCGGCTTCATGCCCGCTTCCTCGATCGCCTGAATCGCGCCGATCGCCATGTCGTCGTTGTGTGCGTAAAGCACGTTGATCTTCTTGCCTTCGGCCTTGAGAAATGCCTCCATCACTTCCTTGCCCTTCGCGCGCGTGAAGTCGCCGGTCTGCGAGCGAATGATCTTGAACTTCGGATCGGATTTGATGATTTCCTCGAAGCCCTTCTTGCGATCGATCGCGGGCGCGGAGCCCACCGTTCCCTGCAATTCGACGATGTTGATCGGCCCCGGATTGCCTTTCTCCTTCTCGACGAGCCAGCGGCCCGCCTTGCGGCCTTCCTCGGTGAAGTCCGAGCCGATGAACGTGACATAGAGCGAGTCGTCCTTGCTGCTGATCGCGCGGTCCGTCAGCACGACGGGAATCTTCGCGTTCTTTGCTTCGACGAGCACGGTCTCCCAGCCAGTCTCCACGACGGGCGAGAACGCGATCACATCGACCTTTTGCGCGATGTACGAGCGGATTGCCTTGATCTGATTCTCCTGCTTCTGCTGCGCGTCGGAGAACTTCAGGTCGATGCCGGCTTCCTTCGCGCTCGACTTGATCGACTCGGTGTTGGCGGTGCGCCATTCGCTTTCGGCGCCCACCTGCGCGAACCCGAGGACGATGGGCTTCTGCGCGAACGCGGAAAGCGGGAGCGTTGCGCCGAGTGGCGCGGCGGCCATCGCAACTAACACGGTGCGGCGTTTCATGTCAGTGGTTCCTCCATCCGTTGGCTATGTATCCGTGCTTGTTCGAATGATTATGGAATAACCTGTTAATTCGTTGTTCTATTCATCCCGATGCCATTCCGGTATTTGGGTTTTGCGACGAGCGAGGCAACGGCGCCGAGATAGATTGACTATATGAAGGTATTCGGCCAGTTTTAATTCACGTTAACCCGCTTTTACTACCGAAACAGTCATACCATCTCGCACCGCGCGCTGCGCCGCAACATGCAGATTCGCACGCGAGGAAAGAACTGGTAACGCCTGCGTAATCGCTGCTAATGGCTCGTAAGCACTCGGGGAAACGACGTTTTGCTTGTGTGATCGTGGCTTCTCGCGCTCGACGAAGATTGCTCCCGTTGCAATCCGCAACGTCCCTTATCCGAAAAGGAGCAGCATGAACGTCACCAGCCCTGCCACTCAACATACGACGCAAGCGACGTCGCACACGCTGCCGATCAAGCGCGGCACCGAAACGCCGACCGTCGAAACCGGCACACCCGCGGCGAAGACGCCCGCGAGCAATCCGGCGCATCTCGGCAATCACGTCGATACGACTGCGTAAATCATGCGGAGGTCTTTTCGTCTTGCCCTTGCGTGCGCGGCGCTTGCGGCGTGCCCGTTCGTGCTCGACGGCTGCGCGCTCGCCGCGTTGCCGTGCCGCGCGACATCGGCGTTGCTGAAGGTCGTGCCGGTCGTGGGTCATGCCGCGTCCACGCCTTTCGACGCCTGCGCTACTGCCATCGACTGATATGAAGCGAACGATTCTTCGTTGCGCGTTTTTCGTTTGCATGGCGATGCCGGCATTCGCCGCGGCGCAGAAGCCTTTCGACTTCCGCGGCCTGCAGCTCGGCATCGCGCTCGACGCATTCCGGCGCGACGAGCCCGCGCGCGCGACGCCGCCCGGCAGCGTCGCCGTATGCGACACGGATATCGACGCGGCATCGCTCGGCATGGTGCTGCGCGATACGCACAGCCTGTCGATCGCCTGCAAGTGGGCGCATCGCACGCAAGGCGGCTGGAGGGAATCGGCGGCCGTTGTCGATGGCACGCTCGCCCGCGATCACGTATTGCGCTTCCTGGCGATGCCGGGCGATCCGTCGCCGCGGCTGTATCGCATGTCGTTCGTGATCGATGCGCGCGTCGCCGACGACTTCGCCGAAGGGTTGTCGTCGAAGTTCGGCCGAAGCCGCGTCGAGCGAGCGAACGGTTATCAGACGCGCACCTGGGAGAACGCGACCAGCTCGATCACGCTGGAAGCGAACGGCGCGGCGGCCTCGGCGCGCGTGATTTATCGGCTGAAGGCGTACGAAGCGTGGCTGCGCGATACGACTGACCGGTGGCGTCTTGCCGCGGTGCACGACGCGCCCTGAATCAAAGGAGAGGATTGTTCATGAAATTCGCGACATTGCCCTGCTCGGCGTTCGCACTCGCACTGGCGGCGTGCTCGTCGTCGGGCTCGCACTCGATCGTCGAGATGCCCACTTATGCGCCGGCCGTCGCGCAACCGGTCAACGTCAACACGCTGGGCGCGATCTATCAGGCGGGATCGTCGGTGTCGCTGTACGAGACTTCGCGCGCGCAGAAGGTCGGCGACGTGCTGACGATCCGTCTTGCGGAGTCGTATCAGGGCAGCAATTCCGCCGATGCCAAGGCGAGCCGCGCGAGCAGCATCAGCGCCGAGGCCGCCGACAAGTCCAGCAGCGCGGCGGCGCGGCTTGCGCGTCTTTTCAACGTCGGTTCGGCGGATACGTCGTTCAAGGGCAATGGCAGCACGAGCAATCTGTCGGCGATGAGCGGCACGCTCGCGGTGTCGGTCATCGGCACGTTGCCGGGCGGCAATCTCGTGGTCGCGGGCGACAAGATCATCGCGATGAGCGGCAATCAGGACCGGTTGCGTTTCTCGGGCATCGTCAATCCGAAGGACATCGAGGCAGGCAATTACGTCGCGTCGAACAAGGTGGCGAATGCGCGCATCGAGCAGGCGGGCGTCGGCATGCTCGCGGATTCAACGACGATGGGCTGGCTGCAACGTCTCTTCATGAGCGTGCTGACTTTCTGACGATGAAGCCGCGCGCGCTATAGGGTCGCGCGCGCCGCGATGCGCCCGGCCGCGGTCGGATCGCCGTGCGGCACGAAGATATAGCCCTGGCCCCACACCGTCTGCACGTAACGCGGTTCGGACGGATCGATTTCGAGCAGACGGCGCAGACGCCAGATCGCGACATCGAGACTGCGATCGCGATGCGCGCCGTTGCCGCGCATTTTTTCGTTGAGCTGCGCGCGCGTGAGCACGACCATCGCGTTCTTCACGAGTGTCTTGAGCAGCGCGAATTCGCCGGAGCGCAGCGCGATGCGTTCGCCGTCGCGGCGCAACTCGCGCGCGCCGAAGTCCATTTCGAACGGGCCGAAACGATAGGCCGGGCGAATTTCGGGCGCGCTCGCCGTGTCGGACGACACGGGCTCGCGGCGTCGCAGGATCGAGCGGATGCGCGCCAGAAGCTCGCGCGGATCGAAGGGCTTGCCGAGATAATCGTCTGCGCCGAGCTCCAGCCCGATGACGCGATCGAGCACGTCGGAGCGGGCCGTCAGCAGAATCACGGGGATATCGTCGCGCGCATTGCGCAGTTCGCGCAGCGCGCTGATGCCGTCCTTGCCGGGCATCATCACGTCGAGCACGACCATCGAAGGGCGCTCGGCCTGCACGCGACGGCGCAACTCCGTCCCGTCGTCGAGAACGGAGACGTCGAAGCCGTGCTGCTCCAGATAATCGCGGACGTGATCGCGCACGACGGGGTCGTCGTCGACCATCAGTACATGTGGTGTCATGCCCAAATTCTAAGCGCGACGCCGAGGCCCCCGCGACGCTTGCGAACTTTCCATTTCTTTCCGTTACGGCCTGTTTCGGGGCGCGTTTCGAGGGCGCTTTACCGACGCGCGGGGCTTGTCGCGGGAATGGAACGCGCGTGCTGCGAGGCTTCATCGCGCGAAAGACGCGTCCGGTAAGAATCCGTAACGTTGCGCGACGCGCGAGACGCGCTGTAAGGCATTTGTGTACGAATAGAATTTTGGGATGGCTACATCGGTTCTTATCGTCGACGACGATCCCGCGGTGCGCGACCTGCTGCGCCGCTTCTTTCAAGAGCAAGGCATCGACGTTTCCGTGCTGCACGATGGCGCCGGTTTGCGTCGGCGTCTGGAGCTCGAACGTCCGTCCATCGTCGTGCTCGACATCATGATGCCGGTCACGGACGGCTTGCGCGCGCTGCGCGATCTGCGCGCGGCGGGCGAAGACATTCCGGTGATCTTCGTGACCGGTTGCGACAGCGTTCCGCAAAAAATCGCCGGCCTGCAATCGGGTGCGGACGACTATCTCGCCAAGCCGTTCGATCCGCATGAATTGCTCGCGCGGATCGAAGCGGTGCTGCGGCGGCGCACGGCCGCGCCGAGCCGGCCCGAACCCGCGCCGCGCGAACGCTTCGGGCGCTTCGAAGTCGATTTCGTGTCGCGTTCGCTGTTGCGCGGCGACGAGCGCATCGCGTTGCGCGACAGCGAGTTCGCGCTGCTGAAGGTCTTCATCAAGAATCCGTACAAGGTGCTGTCGCGCGTGCTGATCCACGATCTCGTGCATCGCGACGATCTGCCTTTCCGCGATCGCGGCCTCGATGTGCCGATCTGGCGTCTGCGCCGTCTGATCGAAGACGATCCGTCGCATCCGCGTCATGTGCAGACCGTGCGCGGGCAAGGCTATGTCTTCGTTCCCGATGCGGACGATTCGGCATCCGGCTGGATCGAGGCGTAGCCGCGATGCGTTCGGGTTTCTGGCAGTCCGCGCGGACGCTGCGCGGTTTCATCGATTCGCTGTTCGGCCGCATGGCGATCGTGTCGATCGGCGTGCTGGTCACGCTGCAGGTCGGATGGTTCGCGATTCTCCACGTACAAGGGCCGCACAAGGAAGCGGATGGTTACGCGCGCGCGCTGCTGATCGTGCTGGAAGCGGCGCACAACGATGTCGCGCTCGGCGGACGGCTGATGCGCGAGACGCGCGTGCATATCGTGCCGGTGTGGAACATGCCGGAGCCGCTGACGCTGCGCGATCCCGCGAAGACGCGTCACGGGCATCTCGCGCGGCAGCTCGCCAGTCGTTTGCCGCCCGGAACGCAGATCGCGATCGATATCGACGGCCATAACAAATCGCGGCTCTGGGTGCGCTATCCGTCGAGCAATGTGTGGATCGTCGCGCCGATCGATCTGCCGCCGCCCGCGCCCTTCATGACCGAAGGCGTCGTGCTGCTCGCCGGCGCGCTCGTGCTTTCGCTGATTGCGACATGGCAGTTGCAGCGGCCGCTCGCGCGCGTCGCGCAGGCCGCGCGACGCTTCGGCGGCGGCGAGCGGCCGGTGCCCGTCGAGGAAAACGGGCCGCGCGAATTGCGCGAGCTCATCGGCGCGTTCAATCAGATGATGAAAAAGCTCACCGACGCCGATGACGATCGCGCCGTGATGCTGGCCGGCATCGCGCACGATCTGAAGGCGCCGCTCACGCGCCTGTCGCTGCGGGCGAGCGTGCTCGCGAAGGACGAACGCGAGCGCGCGAATTTTCTGCGCGACATCGATTCGATGACGCGCATCGTGCAGCAGTTTCTCGAATTCGCGGGACGGTCGTCGTCGGACGGCGCGACGACCGGCGTCGATGCGTTCATCGCCGAGCAGTTCGCGTCGCCCGAGGATGGCGACGATCCGTTGTTCGCGCTGTCGCTCGAAGCGGGCGATGCGTTTCACTTGCCGCGCACTTTCATCGACCGGCTGATGACCAATCTCGTCGACAACGCGCTCGAACATGGCGAGCCGCCCGTCGAGATTCGCACCGCGCTGCGGGATGGCGACTGGCTGATCGAAGTGCGCGATCACGGACCCGGCATTCCCGACGAGCGCCTGGACGAAGCGCTGCGTCCCTTCGTGCGGCTCGATCCCGCGCGCAGCGGCAACGGGCATTGCGGCCTCGGGCTCACCATCGTCGAACGTCTGGCGCGCGAGCAGCGCGGCCGCTGCGAGATCGCCAATGCCGAGGGCGGCGGGCTGATCGTGCGTATCGTCATTCCCTTTGATCAAACATGATGCTTGCTTCGTCCACGCGTGAGGCGCCTTTGTCGCGCCGCGCTTTCATTCGCGGCGGCGCGCGCGTCGCATTGCTTTCGACCACTTTCGGCGCGGGCGCATTGCTATCGGCGTGCGGCGGCGCGAGCGAAGAGCGCAGCGTGATGGAAACGCCGAGGCTCTCCACGGTCGAGAATTTCCGCGATGTGGCCGGCGTGGGCGACGGCTATCCGACCGTCGATGGCGGCCGCTTGCGTCGTGGCGTGTTCTATCGGTCCGGCGCACTGACACCCGGCGATGCGGACGCGGCGTTGCTTGCGCGCTTGTCGTTGCGCGCGGTGCACGATCTTCGCGTGGTGGCGGAGGCGTCGCTTGCGCCGGACCGCGTGCCGACGGACGCGGTGCGCGAGACCCACGAGATCGCGCCGATCGACGCAGCCGGCGCGACGCCCGTCGATGCGGCCGCCGCGACCGCGTGGATGAACGCGCGACAGCGTCAGCTCGTGACCGATCCGGCCGCGCGCTTGCAATTCGGCGCGCTGCTGACTCGGCTTGCGCGTGTTTCAGGCGCGCAGGTGGTCCACGGCACGGCGGGCAAGGATCGGACGGGCTGGGCGGCGGCGCTGCTGCTCGCCATCGCCGATGTGCCGCTCGATGTGATCATCCAGGACTATCTGCTGACGAACACGGCGGCAGAGACGCAGATCGATGCGCGCGTGAAAGCGCATGCGGCGCGTGCCGGGATCAATGCGCAGGCGGTCGCGCCGCTTTATCGGGCGCAAAGCGCGACGATCGAAGCCGCGTTCGAGGAGATGCACAGCGGGTTCGGGACGTTGAGTAACTATCTCGCGCAGGGGTTGGCGGTGAGTGCCGCCGATGTGGCGATGTTGCGGGCGAAGTTGGTGGGGTAGGGTGGTGGAGGATTCGAGCGCGGCCTTCCGATTCGCCGCGCGCTCCGATGTCTTACCGATTCCGCAATTGAAGCAGTTGCTCAGATAAGCTCGCTCGGTTTCTCGCCGCGCCGGCGTCGCTCCAGTCCTTCGAACGAGGCTCTCTGCCTCGCTTTCCCGCACGGGCCGTCATCGTGGCGATATGCACGCTCCCGTATCGCCTGTCAAAATCAAATCTCCTTCGCGGCGGTGCTAGCATTCCCGCCACGAATCAAGCACGCCCGCCATTCTGAAAAAATAGAACCCTGCGATACATAAAAAAATAGACGAGGCCTCGAATGGAGACACACCAGATCCGCTCACCCCGCTCGATGACCTCGCGGCTCACCTGGTGGATTGCCTCCGTCGTCGCCGCACTGAGCGTGATGGCGGGCGTCGCCTCGTTTGCCGCCGCGTCTCACGAAGCGAACAAGCTTCAGGACGGTCATCTGCGCGAGATCGGCGCGCTCATCGATGCGAAAAAGCTCGTTCTGGATACGACCGCCGTCGCGTGGCAAGGCAGTCAGGATTCGGACGTGCGGCTCGTCATCTCGCGCCTGGAGCCTGAATGGGAAGCCGCGAACGCATCGGCACCGATCATCGTTCCGGCGACGCTCAAGGACGGCCTGCATGACCTCGAAACGCATGGCAGGCGCTGGCGTGTCGATGTCCGCACGCTGCATTCCGGAGACCGGATCGCGGTCGCGGAGCTGTCCACGATCCGCGATGAAATCGCCAGCGACGGCGCAATGCGTACCCTCTTTCCGATGCTCGCCCTGACGCCCGTGATCGTCGCGCTGGTCTTCTTTCTCGTGCGGCGGATGCTCCTGCCGGTGCGCCGTCTCGCGAGTGTCGTGGACTCGCAGGACGATGCAACGCTCGACACGCTGTCCGAGGAAGACATCCCGGCAGAACTGCTGCCGTTCGTCACGTCGATCAACCGGCTCATCGGCCGCCTGAAGGATGCGATGGCCCAGCAGCGCCGTTTCATCGCCGATGCCGCGCACGAGCTGCGTTCGCCGCTTGCCGCGCTGTCGTTGCAGGCGGAGCATCTCGGCGCCGCGGACTCGGCCATCGTCGCGCGCGAGCGTCTCGTCACGTTTCACGCCGCGATACGGCGCACTGCGCGGCTCGTCGAACAGTTGCTCGCGCTCGCGCGTTCGCAGCATGGATCGTCGATGAAGCCATCGGTCGTATCGCTGCGAGAACTCGCAACCGATATCGTGATCCAGTCGGTGAACATGGCGGAGGACAAGCATGTCGATCTCGGGCTCGAACGCGTCGACGATATCGACGTGATCGCCGACGCGCCCGCGCTGGCCGTCGTGTTGCGCAATCTCGTCGACAATGCCGTGCGCTACACGCCGGAAGGCGGCAGAGTGGATGTATCCGTCACTGTGAGCGGACAGGACTTGCTGCTGGAGGTGCAAGACTCGGGACCAGGCATTCCCGACGACGAACTGACTCGCGTGCTCGAGCCGTTCTATCGCATCCCCGGCACGCGCACGATGGGCAGCGGCCTCGGCCTTTCGATCGTGTCCGAAACCGCGCGGCGCAGTGGCGCTCGCTTCGTGCTCCAGAACACAGAGACGGGGCTGCGCGTGTGCTATTGGCATCCGCTGCGCGAGCGGACCGCCGGGAGCATGTGATAAAAAAAAGGCGACTCGCCAGAAGAACGATGGCGAGCCGCAAGAGGGATCGGTCAACAACTACTGCGCAGGCAGATTAGCACCGGTTTCACGCGTGAAATCGCATCGGAAAGATGCCGTAAGGAAAGCGCCCTTCACTGTGTGCGCGAGACCACCATACGGTCGACCAGCGCATCGAGCTTCTGCCGCGCGCTCGCGAAACGGTCTACGTTCAGACCATTGGTGTCGTAGCGCGCCGTCACGAGAATCTGCCCTTGACGCACGATCGTGAGATCGATCGCCGACAGATACGGCACCGGCTCGCTGCCGAACGCGCGCTTGTTCCAGCTCGTCGTCGCGGCGTAGACGAACATCGCCTCGCAACCGGGCGGCGACGTGCCGGGGTTATAGACCGTCGAAATCACGCCGCGCCGCTGCAACGCGACCTGCAGCGAGGGCACGAAGTCGCCTGTCGCGACGTTCTGGTTCAGTTCGATGCATACGGATTGCAACGAGGCAGGCGAGCCCGTCACCGATGTCGGCGACGAATAGTTCGACGCGACCGTCATGCCCGCCTGCACGAGCGAGCCGGCGGCATCGGCGGCCGTAATCAGCGTCCACGTACAGCCGGAAAGCGCGCTTGCCCCGAAGGCAAGGAGCGCGCGAGCGATGAGCGTGCCGAACATGCTCGGGCCGCCGAATTGAACTTGCATGGCTTGGCGTCGTATCGATGGAAAGAAGGGCGGTGTGTCTGTCGACATCACGCATCGATATCTTCCCGCGACGCGCCGTCATCCGATATGCGGAGCAAGGCGCCAATCCGGCGAGTTATTTCCAGGTATTAATCCGCGAGCGATCAGACGAACAGGGACACGATTCCGCCGATGGTCGCCGCCGCTGCAACCCATTTGCCCGCGGTGTAGAAGCCATTCGTATCGGTCGCCTGCACTTCGGGACGTTCCAGCCCGAGCGCGCCATAAGCGAACGATTTCACCGATGACGGCGGGTTGGTTTGCTGAGGCACGGCGGCATCGTCGGCCGATGTGTCCTGCTCGACGTCAGTCGTGTCATCGGCAGGCGCGGCGCGGCGGGGAAGAGGCGTATCGGCGCTCGTATAGGCGGCCGTGGTCGCACTGTTGATCTGCATCGCTGGCCTCGTCTTTATGCGCTACTGCAAAGCCGCAATAACGGCCTGTCGCGACGATGCTTGAACACGCCCGCCTTTCGGTTCCTTACCGCTGGCCCGATCACATCGGATGGTTCTGCACGAAGGTCTTGTATGCCCAGTAGGCGGCCTTCTGCGTGAGTCCGTCGCTCTGGATAAGACCGTAATCGCCTTCGCTGTCGTCGTAGAGTTCGAAGGCCTGAATCGACTGGATGTTGTACTTCGACGCGACGCTCGCGAACTGCGCCATCATCAGACTGCCTGTCATGTATGTCGCGATCTGGCTGTACGAGCCGAAGTCTGGGCGCACGCCGAACTCGTTGATCCATACCGGCTTGCCCATATCGTGCAGAAACTGGAGCACGTCATGACATCCCGTGCCGCCGCATGCGTGCGTCATGTCGCCCTGACTCGAATACCAGTGCCACGACGTGACATCCCAACTCACCGCCGGATGACCCCAGGTGCCGTCCGGTTGCGAACCGTCGGCGAGCATCTGGAAGAAAGCGGTGTGCAGCCAGGTGCCGCCCAGGACGATCTTCGCGGAGCTGTCCACGGACTTCACGCCTGCGATCATCCCGCGGATCACGCCGCGCGCGAGCATGAACGACCAGTTGTTGTACTGATACCAGACGGTGCCGTCGACATTGCCGATAAGCGCCTTCGCTTCGAGCTCGTTGCCGACCTCGTAGTACTTGTAGGGGTAGCTGTTGGCCGTCTGCTGGCCGAGCGTGTAGCCCGCCTTGTAGGCGTCGTTCTCGCTGTTGTAGTTCAGGTTCATGAGCATCACCGGATACACGGTGACGCCGCCTTCTTCCATCGTCTTCGCGATGTTCGCAACCATGTTGGCCGATGTCTGGCTGTACACGTCATTGCGATAGATCGTTGCGCCGAGATCCTGCAATTGCGACAACTGCGTCTTCGCGCCCACGACGTCGTATGCGCCGCCGTTGCTGTTGTGGCCGTTCGCGCCGTAAAAGATCGAGCCACTGCCGCTTGCGGCCTTCGCGGTCGACTTCAGCGATGCCGCGCTCGTGCTGGCCGCGGCGGTGTCGGCGGGGTTGTCGCTGCCACCGCAGGCGGCAAGCACCATGCTTGCGGCGAGGGTTGCCGCAATGGATCGGGGCAGGAAGGAGGCAATTCTGTTCTTCATGGCGTTTAGTATGACTAACGGAGATGCGCGCTTTCGCAACGATCAGGGCACACGTTGAGCGCCGGGTCGAGCGATCAACGAGGCGATGCGCAGAATCGGTCGCGCATCCGAAATAGTTGAAAGAGCTTGTTAGTAATCCGATGACCGGCTCAGGATGAACGCCATTGACGACGCGTATCGGTGCGCCGAAAAAGCCAAGCCAGTGCAGATTCGCTGAAGCAAAGCCGAGCACAAAAACGATGTGCATGCGGAATGGCCAGCGTTCGATGACGATGATCCGCGAACGTGAATTCGCGTCGGTCATCGGTAACATGTGCAGCGATACGACTTCGATGACGTCAAAATTGCTGACGGCGGCGCGATGCAGTTCGCGCCCTGAGCGTGCGTTGCCGGTATTAAGTCAGCGGGGAAAGGTTACTTTGTTCCGACGTAGAAGTAAACCCGATAGCAGAAAAAACATCTTGTGTACGGCAACATTTCGACTGGTCTTTTCTGCCGTTTATCGTTTTCTGCGTAGCCGTTTCTACTGCAGCAAGGGTGCTGATAATCGTTTCGCTTGCCTTGCTTGGATTACCATGCTTCGGCGAGAACGGCACAGGAACTTCTCGTGGCAGCAGAACTGACTCTTTGCCCGCGTGAGTCAAGGGGGATGTGCGCGCCGCTGCATCACCGGTAATGATGGAACGACAGCAGCGCGCTCGATGCAACTTACGGTGCAGCCACGCCCTGCGTCTTCGGGCTATACGACGTATAGAAGCTCGCGCCCGCCCATGTCGGCGCAGCGTCGTTATACAGCGGCGCACCTTGGCTCCAGTTCGCACCGTCGTGCCAGTCGCCGCTGCCGCTGAACTTCGCCACGGCCGGATACGGATACACCGGACGCGATGCCGTCACCTTGCTCGTCGTCGCATCGGTCTGATAGGTCATCACCGCATTCGGCGATGTGCCTTGTTCGACCCAGCCCGTGATCTGCGATACGAGATCGATGTTCGGAAAGCCTTCGCCGCCGCCGCAGTGACCCACGCCCGGCACGACATACAAACGCGAGAACTCGTTCGCGCTCGCTTCGCCCATCGTGTCCTTCACGGCCTGGTAATAGCGGATCGTGAAAAGCGGGGAGATGTGCTGATCCGCCCAGCCGTGCCACAGGATCAGCTTGCCGCCCGCGTTCTTGAACGCCGACAGATCGGGGCTCGTTGCATCGTTGAGCGGATGGTTCGCCTGCAGATAGCTCGAATAGAAGCTCGCATCGTGATAGCCGAAGGTGTCGACATTCGGCATCGACGGCGACCCCGTGAAGATCAGGTTATATGCCCCGGTCACGATCATGTAGCTGAAGAGACTGGTGACCGGCACGGCTGCGTCCGTCGAGTTCGTCGTCGGCACTTCGACGCCGATCCAGTTCGCTTCCGAGCCGAACTGCGGCGAGCCGCCCAGCATGGGCATGCCGGTGTTCGTATCGGTGGGGCCGCTGTAGATCTTCGAGGCCGTTGCGACTTCGGCGGCCGTCAGACAGTTGCTCGTGCTCGATGCATTGGCCGCGCATTGAATCGATGCGGGATCGAAGTGACAGGTACGCGGATCGGCGAGGAGACCATCGGGTACGTTGGCTTGACCGCCGCATGCAGCCACGACTGCCTTGTGCAGCAGTTGAGCCTTGTCGGCATAGAGCACGGCCTTGCCTGCGCTCGTACCCGTCGTGCTGTTCGATTCGACGTTCCAGCCGTGATAGAGCGAGTTTTGAATCTGGAAATGCGCAGCCGGCGCGCCCGCGACGATGCCGTTGTAATCCGACGGATAACGTTGCGCGGCCATCAGCGCTTCACGGCCGCCATCCGAACAGCCGACGAAGTAAGCGTATTTCTGCTCGTGTCCGTAGTAAGCCTTGATCAACTTCTTCGCGGCGAGCGTCGTGATGTGCTGGCCGCGATACGCAAAGTCGGCCTGCTTTTGCGGATCGGTCGACCATGTCGAATCCTGACCCGAATGACCCATGTCGGTCGCTGCCGTGACAAAGCCGCCTTGTTGAACGAGCGGGCACGTATAGCTGAAACTGAAGGAGCTTTGCTGAGTCGGATCGCTCAGATTGCCGCACAAGCCGCCGCAGCCGAGTTCGGCGAAGCGCTGTGTCCACGAGTCGACGGGCAGTGCGACCTCGAACGTATTCGAAGGCGCGAGCGTGCCTTTGACCGTGCAGAAGTTGACGGTGGCGCCGTTGACGGTCGCGGCCGTGACCGTCGCCGATGTGATCGTGCTGCCGGTGCCGCCGATATCGCTCAAATCGACCGATGCCAGCTTCGAGCAATCGACCGTAGGTTTCACCACGGCCAAGGGTGTTTGCGCGGCGTTGCCGCTACCGCTATTGTTGCCACTGCCTCCGCATGCCGTGACGACGACGGTCACGAGGCAGGCGGCTATCAGCGCCATTAATCGCTTGGGATCCAGAGCTCTCATAGTTATCTCCTAGACTTCGTTTTGATGGCGTACGGACGAACGTCGCCAGCACGCCGAAGCGTGCGGACGATATGAAACGATCGTGGTGCTACGCGCGTTCGATCAGAAGCGATGGATGATGCCGACGCCCGCCGCGAACATGCTGCGCGATGCCGACGGCGCGCTCTGGAAGCCGTCGCCGATCGTTGCGTTGGCGGCCGTCTGACGGTTCGTAGCGGTGCCCGAGGGCGCCGCCAGCGTGTTGCCGTTCGCACGCTGGAACGCTTCCAGTGCGTACAGTCCCGTGCGCTTCGACAGCGAGTAGTACTGCGAGAGATTGAACTGGTGGTACGAAGCCGCGTCGTTGATGCCGTTCGCCTTGCTGGCCCATGTATAGCTGTAGCCCGCTGCGAAGTCCCATGCCGACGTCGCCTTCCAGTGCAACACCGAGCCGACCGTGTTGAACACGGCTTCGTCGGTGAATTGCGAATTCACGCCCGGGATGTATTGAACGTTCGTGTACGTGACCGAGATGTCCCACGCGCTGTTGAACTGATAACCGCCTGCAACCGCGAAGCGCTGCTGCGCTTGTGCGCGTTGATAACCGGCCGTCACCGCCGACACGCCCGGCTGACCCGAACCATCGGTCGCTGCCGTGCTGTTGATCGTCGTCGAGCTGCTGCTGTAGATGCCGCCGCCATTGGCCGCGTTGTTGATGCGCGAGAACGCGACCGTGCCGCCGATCGGGCCTTGCTGGTATTGCAACGCAGCCGACCACGTCGACCCCTGATACACGCTGTCAGGCACGCCTGCAAGCGAGTACGAGCCGCTTACGGTGAAGCCATACATCTTCGGCGACGTATAGACGATCGAATTGTTCGCGCGATAGATCGTGTCGAGGCCGTCCAGATCGCCCGGATGCGCGCCGAAGTAACCGGTCAGCCAGTTCGTCGGGCTATACGGCGAGAGCAGCGTGTAGTACGAGGTGTATTGACGACCCAACGTCAACGTACCGTACGCCGGATTCGTGAGACCGACCCATGCCTGACGGCCGAACATCGCATTGGTGAACTGTGCTTGTCCGCTATTGATGTCGAAGCCCGATTCCAACTGGAAGATGGCCTTGTTGCCGCCGCCGAGATCTTCGGCGCCCTTCAAACCGAAGCGGCTACCGGCCCAGATGCCCGATCCGGTCTTGACGTTCGAGCGGCCCGGGTTCGTCTTTGCGAGATTGGTCTGGCTGCTCTGATAGACGATCGAATCATCGACGATACCGTACAGCGTGACGCTGCTTTGCGCTAACGCCGGCGTTGCGATCGCCGCCGCATAGAACAACACGCCCGCGCTTAATGGCTTCAGTTGATGTCTCACTCTCATACACCCTCATCGTTGTCGTTGGATTGGTGAGCGATAGCATCGCGCGTCGTGCGACGATTGCCCGCCGGTGCGAACGTACGCCGATGACAGGGCATGAAAAGAAAGGGTTAACCATTGATCCGATACCGAAAGTGAAATGCAAGGTCGCGTCCGGAAATGAGGCGAGCCTTGCAGGCACAGTGTCGGAATGCCGCTTTCAAGCGACAATCGAACGCCTCACACCGAAAACCGCGATAAACAAAACTGATGGCGGCGTTAAGTCTTTGAATTGACCTTTCGACGCTTCATTTTCAGCGCCGGGTGCTTTCGATTTGCGTCGGCATATTCGCGGATCATGTCCGTCAATGCGCGCAAGCCCGCCGGCACATGACGACGGCCGGGATAGTAGAGGCATAGTCCGTCGAGCGGCGGCGTCCAGTCTTCGAGCACGCGCACGAGGGCGCCTGCTTCGAGATCCGCGGCGACATTCCATTCGGTCAGGTAAGCGAGACCGATCCCCGCGCGCGCGGCGGTCAGCATCATGCCCGGTTCGTCGAGCGTCAGCGCGCCGTCGCCATCGATGCGTATGGATTCGCCATGCCGCTCGAATTCCCATTGATAGATCGACCCGCTCGGCATGCGGCTGCGAATGCAACGATGCGTCGCGAGGTCGGCAGGCGTGCGTGGCGGCTTGTGCTGTTCGAAGTACGCGGGACTGCCGACGACGGCGAAGCGCTGGCGATCGCCGAACGGCACCGCGATCATGTCTTGCGGTACGGTTTCCAGCAGACGAATGCCCGCATCGAAACCTTCGACGACGATATCGATGAGCCGGCCTTCGGTGACGATATCGAGCTTCATGTCCGGATAGCGCTTCAGGAACGCGATGAAAAGCGGCATCGCCTGATGCGCCGCGCCCACCGATGTATTGATACGCAACGTACCCGATGGCGTGTCGCGAAAGCTGCCGGCCTGTTCGAGCGCGTCGCGAATCGTCGAAAGCGCGGGCGCGATGTTCTGCACGAATTGCGCGCCGGCCTCGGAAAGCGACACGCTTCGGGTCGTGCGATTGAAGAGCCGCACGCCGATGCGAGCCTCCAGCGCGGCGATCGCATGACTCAGCGCGGACGTCGATACGCTCAGTTCATTCGCCGCCGCGCGAAAGCTGCGATGCCGCGCGACGGAAAGAACCGCTTCGAGTTCGGTGAGCCCCGATGTTTTCATTATGCTAAATCGTTCAATAGGTCATGCCGGATTGTACGTCTAGTCGAATCAATGCAAACGCCTTATCTTTTGCTCAATACATCGACCGAGCGAATTCATCATGCATGACATCGACCAGATTTATATCGGCGGCGCGTTTGTCACACCGCACGGCAACGAGCTTTTCGAACTCTTCAATCCCGCGACAGAAAAAGTTGTCGGCCGCGTGCGCCTCGCAGACAAGGACGATGCGCGCAATGCAATTGCGGCGGCGAAACGCGCATTTCCCGCATTCTCGCGGACGGGCAAGCGCGAACGTATCGACATGCTGAAGCGCATGCACGCCGCCGTCATCGCGAAAGAGGATGAGCTTTTCGAGGCCATCGTCGAAGAATACGGCGCACCGGTTTCGCGCGGCCGCTGGATGGCGCGACACGCGAGCAACGTGCTGCTGGAAGCGGCGAAGGTGCTCGAAGACTATGCGTTCCTGCGTGACGCGGGTACGGCAAAAGTGGTGATGCAACCGCTCGGCGTTGCCGGGCTGATCACGCCGTGGAATAGCGACGCCGGCTTTATCTGCGGCAAGCTGGCGGCGGCGCTCGCGGCGGGTTGCACGGCGGTCATCAAACCGAGCGAAATGAGCGCGATGCAAACGCGCGTCGTCACCGCAGCGCTGCATGAGGCGGGACTTCCGGCAGGCGTGTTCAACATCGTCACGGGCCGAGGCGATATTGTGGGCGCGGAGATCAGCGCGCATCCCGATGTCGCGAAGCTGTCGTTCACGGGATCGACGGTCGTCGGCAAGACGATCCTGCGCACAGCCGCCGATACGCTCAAGCGCGTGACGCTCGAACTCGGCGGCAAGTCGCCGACGATCGTGCTCGACGATGCGAACTTCGACGAAGCCGTGCCGCTCGCGCTCGATGCTGGCTTCATGAACAGCGGTCAGGCATGCATCGCGGGCACGCGCATTCTGGTGCCGCGTGCGCGGCTCGCGGAGTTCGAAGAGAAAATCGTGAGCGCCATCGAGAAGATTCTCTCGGGCGATCCGCGCGATCCGCATACGAGCATCGGCCCGATGGTGAGCCGCAAGCAATGGGAGCGCGTGCAGCGTTATATCCGTATTGGCATCGATGAGGGCGCGCGACTGATCGCGGGTGGCGAGGGGCGTCCGGATCACGTCGGCGCGGGCTGGTTCGTGCGTCCGACGCTCTTCAGCGACGTGACCAACGACATGACCATTGCGCGAGAGGAAATCTTCGGGCCGGTGCTGTCGATCATCGCGTACGGCGATATCGAAGATGCCATCGCGATCGCCAACGATACGCCTTATGGTTTGCAGGCGTACATCGCTTCATCGGACGCCGCGCGCGCGAACGCGGTGGCGTCGCGCATCGACGCGGGGCGCGTGCTCGTCAACACGCTCGCGCATGAACCTGCTGCCCCGTTCGGCGGATTCAAGCAATCGGGCATCGGACGCGAATACGGCACGTTCGGCATCGAAGCGTTCCTCGAACCGAAGGCACTGCTGGGCGTCCGTCAAGCCCGCGACTCGAGGCCGCCCGATTCCGCGTGCTGATTGCGCCGCACCGCTGTGGCAGGCCCGAAATAACGCGCGATGCAGAGCGCGTAGGTGATCAGCGCCGAGATCGTGTACATCGCGGATCGCTCCATGAAGAACAGCAAGAGCACGGCAATCGCGAGAAGCAGCATCTCGATGCGAGGCGAGATCGCGGACAGTTGCAGATCGCGGCGCTCGATTGCCGTGCCGAGCAGAATCACGAGCGGAATCAGCGCGACGACCATGTGGATCGGCTCAAGGATCGGCGCGGCAAGCAGCATCGTCATGCATGCGAGCGCGTAGTCCATGCGTTTGTCGCGGCTGCGGAAGAAGACGAGGTAACACGCGAACACGCAGATGATCGCGGCGAAGATCGTCGATGTCGCGTGAAGCGTCGCTTCGGATGCGGCCGTGCCGAGCTTTTCGGATATCGTCTGCAATGCGCCGCGCACCGAACTGTTGCCGGGCAAGCCACCCGCACCGAGGATGTACGTCTGCGCTCGCCCGATCTCGACGGTCAGATATTCCCAGATCACGCGAAAGCCGAGCTTGCTCGCGGTGAAGAGCGTGATCGCGATGGCGCAGACGCCCGTCGAGATTACCGTGCGCCATTCGCGTC
Organism: Caballeronia sp. ATUFL_F2_KS9A; assembly: GCF_023630765.1. NCBI lineage: Bacteria > Pseudomonadati > Pseudomonadota > Betaproteobacteria > Burkholderiales > Burkholderiaceae > Caballeronia > Caballeronia sp. ATUFL_F2_KS9A. Next base: position 92,706 of record NZ_JALQEK010000050.1, read on the forward strand.
GCAAGAGAAGCAAGCCGACGATGGCGAGCGGTGTCACCTTGAAGACGACGGCGAACGCGAGAAAGACTCCCGCGAGCCAGCGATTGCCGCGCTCGATCAAGAAGAACGACGTCACGAGAAGAAAGAAAAGAAGCTGGTTCGATTGCGCGAGATAGGCGTCATGCAGAACCGGAAAGCTCAGCATGGTCACGCCGATGAGCAGCGCGGTCACGCGCCTGTCTTCGCCGCGATAGGCCATCTTCGCGAGAAGCACTGCGCCGATGATGGACAGCACGACCGACATCGCGACCCAGGCGAGCTTCGCGGTGAACGACGGCAATAACGCGAACGGCGCAAAGATCAGCGCAAATTGCGGCGGATAACAATAGATCAGGATATCGTCGAGATTGGCGCCGAGCGTCGTCAGATAGGCGACGAGCCGCTCGTTGTTATAGATGAGCGACGGATCGTGCGGCGAATTCAGCACGCTGCTGAAGGCGTAATAGTAGAAATTGAAATCGCTGAAGGCCTTCGGATGATCGGCCGAATAACTCAGCGTGTAGTGATAGATGATGACCATACGAATCGCGAGAAAACCCGCCGCGACCAGCATGAGCAAAGCCGCGATGATCCGGACGTTATCCGCAGATCTGGCGCCAACCCGAGCGTTCAACATGGACGTTCTCCCGTGTGCCGGCTATCACGTTGTAAGGACGCTGTAATGAATCCTTTGGGATTGATCCACTATTCGTCGCATGAAATCGGGCGAGAGAACCGTTAGCGGATCGTATGGCCTACGAATCGTGACAGCATCACAGGGGCCGCGTCAATCTGGTATTTGCGCAGTGCAATGAAGAAACTGCTTTTTGAAAAATGGATGACGCTCGTGCGTTTTTATGCATGCCGCGTGTTGAACAAAAATATCAGATTCTTATCGTCACGCGGCTCGCAGTCGTCACTTCTCCGCGGCGATCTTGTCCTGAGTGCGCGTATCGAAATCGGATCCGTCATGGCGCTCATGCAACTGGCTCGACGGCTCGCCGAAAGTACGGTTCACCATGCGGCCGCGTTTAACGGCCGGACGTACGCCGATCAATTCGGCCCAGCGGCGCACATGCTTGTATTCATGCACGGAAAGGAACTCGGCGGCGTTGTATAGCCAGCCGTTCACGAGACCGCCGTACCACGGAAAGATCGCGATATCCGCAATGGTGTATTCGTCGCCGGCGATATAAGTGCTCTGCGCGAGACGCTTGTCGAGCACGTCGAGTTGACGCTTCACTTCCATGGCGAAGCGATCGATCGGATATTCCATCTTGCTCGGCGCATAAGCATAGAAGTGCCCGAATCCACCGCCCAGATAGGGCGCGCTTCCCATCTGCCAAAAAAGCCACGACAAGCACTCGGCGCGCTTTGCCGGTTCCGTCGGCACGAACGCGCCGAATTTCTCGGCGAGATAAAGCAGGATCGCGCCGGATTCGAAAACGCGCACAGGCGTTGCGCCGCTGCGATCCACGAGCGCCGGAATCTTCGAATTCGGATTGATATCGACGAAGCCGCTGCCGAACTGATCGCCATCGCCGATGCGAATGAGCCACGCATCGTATTCCGCATCGCGATGACCAAGCGCCAGCAACTCTTCGAGCATCACGGTGACTTTCACGCCGTTGGGCGTGGCGAGCGAATAGAGCTGTAACGGATGACGGCCAACGGGCAACGCCTTTTCATGTGTCGGACCGGAGACCGGCCGATTGATATTGGCAAATTGTCCGCCGCTTTCCTTGGTCCAGGTCCATACGGCCGGCGGCACATATTCGTTCGATGCGCTCATGCTTCAAGCTCCTTTGCAATATGAATTCGGACGAGGTTATCAGGTCGTCCGAAAACATGCTTGACCGGGCTTTGTACAATCGGCTCCGCAATCCACGAGAGGAAACGAATGAGCCAGCGTCCATCGCACAAACCGTATCGCCCGCGAAAAGCGCCCGCGCAATCGCGCTCCGAAGCCACGGTGGCATCCATCGTCGAAGCAGCGGCGCAAGTGCTCGAAAGCGAGGGCTTCGAAGGATTCAACACGAACGCGGTCGCGCGTCGCGCGGGCGTCAGCATCGGTTCGCTCTATCAATACTTTCCGGGCAAGGATGCGCTCATCGTCGCGCTGATTCGTCGTGAAAGCGCGCGCTTTTATGAGGATGCATCGGTCGCGCTCACCAAACGTAGCGGCAAGGCGGCGCTCGAATATCTGATCGGCGCGTCCGTGCGTCAGCAACTACAGCGTCCGATGCTCGCGCGTCTGCTCGATATCGCGGAAGGACGGCCGGCATTGCGCGGCGAAGTGGCGAAAGGGGAAATGGACGCGCTGGTCGAGACGATCGTCGGTCGTGCCGCACCGCGTCATCCGAATCCGGAAGTGGCGGCGGCCGATCTGCTCGCCATCGTCAAAGGCATGGTCGATGCCGCGGGCGAACGCGGCGAGCGCGATCTCGACGACCTCGAACGCCGCGTTCGGGCCGCTGTTCTCGGATATCTGTCGAGAAGCGGCGGCGCGTAAATGCGAGCAGTGGAAGCGACGCGACAGTGCAAGCCGCATCGCTGCGGGCTTTCGGCGGCTGTTCGCAATGCGAGTAGTCGAATGTGAGCTTTTGCTTATATTCTGAAGTCTCTATCAACCCAGTAGAGACCGAGCCAAAACATGAAGCTCAATCACCTCAGTTTCCCTTCCGCCGACACACCCGCGACCGCTCGATTCTTCGAGCAGTATCTCGGCTTCACGATATCCGGAACGTGGGACCAGTCGTACATACTCAAGCGTCCCGGTTTCGATGTCGTGATCGATCACGCGCGCGACGATGCACCGGAATGGCCGCGCGCGTTTCATGTCGGCTTCGAATTGCCGAGCCTCGATGATGTGCGCGATCTATACGAACGCTTCAAGTCGGAAGGCGTGGAGATGGAGACGGACATCTTCAACAACGGGCGCGGCTCGCGCTTCTTCTGCCGCGCCCCGGGCGGCGTGATGTTCGAAATGAATACGCGCTCCGATGCCGCGCCCGAGTATCAGGGCACATTCGACAACTGAAGCGATCGCGACGAAACGCTATTCGCCCGCCGCGATGGACACGGACGCTTCGCTCGTCAGCATCAGGAACGTGAGCGTTTCGCGCAGATAGAGCTGCACGGTCGTGTCGGTATGACTCGTATAGCCGATCGACAAGTCCTGGCCGAGATGCAGCTCGTAATCGCCGCCACGCGTCGAGAGCACACAGCCGCCCTGAAGCGCGGGCGCCCACACGAGATCGCCGCTCACGATGCGCTTGATGTGCTGAATGACCGGATAGCCCTGATCGCTCGCTTCGGCGAGCGCGGTATAAGCATCCGCGCCGAGCAGCACGGAATAGGGTCCGTCGACGCCGGCAAGGCGCAGCTTCTCGAGCGCCTGACTGATCGCGGCGGGATAATCGGCGACGTCCGCGGGGAGATACGTCGGCGCATTGGAGCTGCCCTCGCGGATGCCGGTGATGCCGGCGGCCGCGAAGCCGTCGAAGATCGCGCTGTCTTCCGCGAGCGCCAGTTCGTTCGCGGCGGTCTTTGCGGGTTGCCAGTCGCCATCGTTGGAGCCGCGTTCGACGCTGTCGATCGCTTCGCGCTGCAACGTGAACGGCACGGTGAGTTGCACGAGTTGCTTCACGTCGTATAACTTCGCCGCGACGCCTTGCTTCGGTGAAGCGATGTTCGTCTGATGCCCCGTACCGATGCCCGATAGCGCCGTGCCGCCGGGACTCTTCACGTCGACGACGCGGCGGCCCGCGAGCGCGCGCTTGAACGTGCGCGCGACTTCGGCTTCGATCTGCGACCATGCGGCGCCGGAGATCGGCGCGAGCTCTCGATGCAAGTTATTCATCTTGTGAAGTTCCTTTGAGTGAGCCGATGTTCAATGTTCCTGCGCGGCTATCTTCAGGCGCGTTATCGCTGGCGGAAGAAGTCGCGGCATCCGGGTTGCGGTCGGGAAGTTCGTCGAGCAGATCGTTGGACGGCACGAAGAACAGGCCGCCCGTCACCGCGCGGCTGTAATCGAGCAGGCGGTCGTAATTGCCCGGCGGCCTGCCGACGAACATGTTCTCGAGCATCTGTTCGATCGGCGCGGGCGTGCGCGCATAGCCGATGAAATACGTGCCGAACTCCTTCGCTCCCGGACGTCCGAACGCCATGTTATGCCGAAGGATCTTCACTTCCTTGCCGTTCTCTTCGATCGTCGTGAGCGAGCTATGCGAGCACGACGGCTTGATCGAATCGTCCAGTTCGACATCGGATAACTTTTCACGTCCGATGATCAGTTCCTGTTGCTCGACGGTGAGGCCATTCCACGCATCCAGGTTATGCAGATACTTCTGCACGATCACATAACTGCCGCCGGCGAAATCGGGATCTTCTTCATCGATGATCGTGTAATGCGCGGCGCTCTTTCCTGTCGGGTTCTCAGTACCATCGACGAAGCCCACCATGTCGCGCAGATCGAAGTAGCGAAAGCCATGCACTTCATCGACGACCGTCACTGCATCGCCGAGCTTGTTGAGCATCTGCGCGGCGAGCTCGAAACAAAGGTCCATGTGATCCGCGCGGATATGCATGAGAATGTCGCCGGGCGTCGCGATCGCGCGGCGCTCGCCCGAGCCGAACTCGCGAAACGGATGCAGCGACGCGGGGCGCGGCGCGCCGAAGAGCATGTCCCACGCATCGGCGCTGAAGCCGCATACGCAGGACAAATTCGCGGTCGGCGCGCGCGTGCCGACCGCGCGGACCAGCGCCGCGATGTCGCCGCACCATGAGCGCACGACATCGGCCTTGCCTTCGCCGCGCGCCACGGTGGCGACGATGAAGATCGCGCTTCGGGAAATAGGATCACAGACGGCTTGTGGTTCGGGTGTGTTGTTTGGCATCTGAAAAGATAACCTGAAGTTTCATAGGATCATAAGCTGGCGTATCACTGCTGCGAACCGACGATACACCAAGTTCATGTGATCAATACCCGAAATCGCACGGTTATGTAACATCACGGAGCGCCAAACTTCGTGATCCAATCATCTTCATCGACCGACAGGAGCGACTGTGAAACTGACTGACTTCGATACGCTGACCTTCGACTGCTACGGCACGCTGATCGACTGGGAAACCGGTATCTTCGAAGCGCTGCGTCCGCTGCTGGATCGCGTTCAGCCCGCGCTGACTCGCGATCAGGTGCTCGAGGCCCATGCGCGTCACGAGTCGTCGCAACAGAAGTACACGCCGGGCAAGCGCTATCAGGAGTTACTGGCTATCGTGTACAAGCGGCTCGCGGAAGAGTGGAGCGTTTCTTTCACTCAGGAAGATTGCATGGTCTATGGCCGCTCGATTCGCGACTGGCCCGCATTCCCCGATTCCGCCGATGCCCTTCGATATCTGAAGCAGCATTACAAGCTCGTAATTCTGTCGAATGTCGACAATGAGAGCTTTGCCCATAGCAATGCAAGGCTACAGGTGGAGTTCGACGCAATCATTACGGCGGAAGATATCGGATCTTATAAGCCTTCGCCGCGCAATTTCGAATACATGCTGGAAAAGCTGGGCGAGCGCGGAATCCGCAAGGAAAAGATCCTGCATACGGCCGAAAGCCTTTTCCACGATCACAAGCCTGCGAATGGTTTTGGCCTTGCATCGTGCTGGATTTATCGCCGTCATTCGCAGCCCGGCTTCGGCGCGACGATGGACCCGGGCGTTCAGCCGAAGATCGACTTCCGCTTCAACAGCATGGCCGATCTGGTCGAAGCCCATCAGAATTCGCTTTAGTCGAAGTCGACTTCGCCGCCGCGTCGCAGCGCGTCCAGACGCCGGATCTGCGCGGGCATGATGCGGCCCAGCGACAGCGGCGGAAGGTCGTCGAGACTGAAGAACTCGACGGCATCGGTTTCCACGCCGATCACATTGCCGGTTCCCACGATCTCGCCGAGAAAGACGAGCTTCCAGATGTGAAAGACCGACGGCGGATGCGGGTGCTTCGCCGTATCCCACGCGGCCAGCAGCCGCACGATGTCGACCGTATAGCCGCTTTCCTCACGCACTTCCTTCGCGGCATTCTCCGCAGGCGACAGGCCGACATCCGCCCAGCCGCCGGGAAGCGACCACAATCCATCGGCTGCTTCGCGCACGAGCAGGATGTGCCCGGACTCGTTGAACACGGCGCATCTGACGTCGAGCTTCGGGTTCGCATAACCCGACTCGAATGCGAAAAGCTCCGCCACTTCGCCCGCTTTCATCGATGCGATCTCGGCAAGCTGTTCATACGCGATCGTCGCTATTTCTTCGTAGCGTTCCTTGTCGAATGCGCCGTTCGTATAGTGCAGTCCCGTTTGTGCGAGGGCCAACAGGCGTCGCGCTTGTTCGAGTCGTCGATTCGAGGACATGTTCATTCCTGCGTTTCCATGTATGACTGTGCGGTCGTGAGCAGCGGGTGCTCTAAGGTTCGAAAGAGCGGTGAGTTTTGCTTGCGCCTCGTCGCAACATCGATGCATGCGACGCTTTACCGCAAGCATCTTGCGCCGGACCGTTTTCCGCATTGCGGCGCAGGGAGGCGGCCGCCTGCCGCGGCGAGCGGCAAGCTGGACTGACGGTTTCCTATGGTTTCTCATCGATTCGACGATATCGCTAGCGTTTCATTTTTTCGTCGTCAAGGCGGCAAGATTACTTATACTCGGATCTATGCTCTGGCCCATTACGGTCGGCATAATGTCATCTATCAAAATGACAATCGTAATTCGATCCGTAGCCGCAAAGATATGAGCGAACAACGAACAAAACGAGACCCCGAGGGGACGCGGCGGCGCATTCTGGAGGCCGCCACGGAGCAATTCACGAAGTTCGGCCTCGCGGGCGCGAGAGTCGACGCCATCGCCACGGCCGCGGGCACGAACGAGCGCATGCTCTACTACTACTTCGCGAGCAAGGAAGGGCTCTACGTCGCCGTGCTCGAAGCGATGTACATGCAGTTTTCGCAACGCGAGCAAGGCCTCAATCTGTCCGGCCTGCAACCAGCGGAAGCGGTCCGCGAACTGGCTCATTCGATCTGGACGCATCTGCGGGAAAACCCTCAGTGGCTGAGTCTCATCAACAACGAGAATCTGCACGAAGGCCGTTATCTGGAGCGTTCGAGCCATTTGCGCGAGACCATTTCGCCAGTGGTCGATCTGCTGCGCGCGACGCTCGAACGTGGCGCCGCCGCCGGACACTTTCGTCAGGGCGTCGATCCGCTCGATTTTTACGTGACGCTCGTCGGCATGGGCTATTACATCGTGTCGAACCGCTTCACCATCGACATGTTCACCGGCCGCAATTACGCCGAGCCCGAACGTCAGCACGCGATCGCGGAGATGCATCTCGACATGTTGCTCACCTACCTGCGTCCAACCAACTGACCAACGCGGGTCTGGACGCCATGCAAAAGTTGCATAGCCGTATGCGACAGTAGCATTCACGTTTTTTCTGCCTTCCATAAGATTCCAACCTGACACAAGAAAGCGGCGCATCGACTTCGATGCGCCTGCCATTCCCGAGCGCGCGCGCCGGTTACGACCGATCGTTCGTGCGTCATCCCAAGTCAGGACGGAAATTCATGCTCGCGCCCATCGAACGTATCGAACACGATCTGCTCGGCGATCTCGCCGTGCCCGCCAACGCGTACTACGGCGTGCACACGCTGCGCGCGCTGCAGAACTTTCCGATCACCGGCATCGCCATTTCCGCTTACCCGAATCTCGTCGATGCACTGGCGAGCGTGAAGGAGGCGGCCGCGCTCGCCAACCACGAACTCGGCGTGCTGAGCGAAGTGAAAATGCAGGCCATCGTGCACGCATGCAGGCAAGTGCGCTCGGGCACGGCGCGCGAGCATTTCGTCGTCGATGTGATTCAGGGCGGCGCGGGCACGTCGACGAACATGAACGCGAACGAAGTCATCGCCAATCTCGCGCTCGAACATCTCGGGCATCGACGCGGCGAATACGGCGTGTTGCACCCGAACGAGGACGTGAACCTCGGCCAGAGCACCAACGACGTCTATCCGACCGCACTGAAGATCGCCACGTACGCGGGCATCATGCAACTGATCGAAGCGATGGGCGTGCTGCGCGCATCGTTCGAACGCAAGGCGCTCGAGTTCCGCGACGATCTGAAAATGGGCCGCACGCAGCTTCAGGACGCGGTGCCGATGACGCTCGGCCAGGAGTTCAGCACCTTCGCCGTGATGCTCGGCGAGGACGAAGCGCGCTTGAAGGAAGCGGCGAAACTGATCTGCGAAATCAATCTCGGCGCCACCGCGATCGGCACGGGCATCAACACGCATCCGCGCTACGCGCAGCTCGCGTGCAGGCATTTGAGCGACGTGACCGGCATCGCGCTGACGACATCGCCGAATCTCGTCGAAGCGACGCAGGACGTCGGCGCATTCGTGCAGCTTTCCGGTGTGCTGAAGCGCGCCGCGGTCAAGCTCTCGAAGACCTGCAACGATCTTCGTCTGCTGTCGAGCGGACCGCGCGCGGGACTCGGCGAAATCAACCTGCCGCCGGTGCAGGCCGGATCGAGCATCATGCCGGGCAAGGTGAATCCGGTGATTCCGGAAGTTGTCAATCAGATCGCGTTCGAAGTCATCGGCAACGATGTGACCGTGAGCTTCGCCGCCGAGGCGGGCCAGCTTCAGCTCAATGCGTTCGAGCCGATCATCGCGCACAGTCTCTTCAAGAGCATCGCGCATTTGCGCGCGGGATGCCTCACGCTCGCGTCGAAATGCGTCGACGGCATCAGCGCGAATCGCGACCGCTTGCGCGCGATCCTCGAAAGCTCGATCGGCATCGTGACGGCGCTCAATCCGTATATCGGCTACACGCATTCGACGGAAGTCGCGAAGGAAGCGCTCGTGTCCGGCAAGAGCGTGGCGCAGATCGTCATCGAAAAAGGGCTGTTGAGCCCGTTGCAACTCGACGAAATCCTGCAGCCCGCGATGCTGACGCAGCCGCGCGGCATCGCGTCGGCGGCTTGAGAAGCCGTTTCGCGCCAGCCGGAGTAGACTGTTTTTGCGGTGTGCCTGCCGCGAAAGGAGGTTGCGATGAGATTCGCCGATATGTTCAAGCGCCCGAAACGCGGCGCGACGGCTGCTCCCGGGGACGCGGAGCCTCACCACGAGGAACACGCGAAATCGGTGCAGAAAGAGGCGCGCAAGCTGTGGGACGTCATTGGCCGAAATCGCCATAAGAGCGCGAAGTGGCACTAGCGAAGTGGCGTAGGAAGCGGGGGGGGGGGGCGCCCCCCCCGCCCCCCCCCCCCCAGTCGTCCCGGTCCCCGTGTTGTGGGGCGGGGGGTGTCGGGGCGCCCCCGCGGGGGGGGGGCCGGGTGG
>NZ_JALQEK010000051.1:0-6473 GCF_023630765.1 Caballeronia sp. ATUFL_F2_KS9A
ATGGGGTGCAGAATGAGCCGCGCAAGCTGTGGGACTTAATTGGCCAAAATCGCAATAAGCGCGCTATGTGGCACTAGCGAAGTGGCGTAGGAAGCGGGCCCGGCAACCAACGGCCGGGCCCCGCAACGTTTTCAGGTCGTGATCCAGTTGGTGTGCGCCGGGAAGAGCGTGCCGAGCACGGCGGGCGAGTACGTGTTCGGAACCGGCACCGGCTTGCCCGCCACCATCACGAGGCCCAAACGCTGCGCGACCGACACATGCGCGCCAATGTCCTGCGGAAACGCGAACGGGCCGCGCGGCCCGAATGGACGCAGCGAGAAGGGCGGCTCCGTCCACGGCGAATGCGACTTGCCGAGAAAATCCGGCTGCAGGGACCAGGGCGGCGTCTTCAGACGCATGCCGATGGCCGGATCGGCGAGGCGCTTCAGCATCCATTCGCAGGCGATATCCGAAAGCCCCGATTCGGCATTCGGATAGCCGCCGCCGACATCCGCGTGAGCGCCCGCGAACAGCACCTGCGTGATGCCCTCGCGTGAATCCCAAAGCGTCGGCGTGAAATCGCCGCGCTGCTCGTCGAGACTGATCGCGTGAATGCCGAACTTGACCTTCGGGCTGAGCGCGGTATCGGCGAAGCGGAACAGATCGACCGTCGAATCCTTGCTGTCGAGATAAATCGGAATGCCGAGCGCGCCGACCGTATCCCAGACGCCGATGGCGCGAATTTCATCGACGGGCAGCGTGTCGTCCGGCTGCAGTCTCGCAAACGCGAGCTTCGGATCGAAATTGACGATCTTTTCGAGCAGCCCCCGCAGTCCGCCCGCGTTGCGCGCCGGCGGTCTCGCCTCGCGATACTTGCGCCACGCGAGTATGCCCATGCGATACGCGAGCGCCTTGTCGTTCACGTCGTAACGGCTCGTGTCGAGCACGCCGACGCTCGCGATCATTCCGCCGAGCGCGCGCGCCGTGTACGCGCCGCGGCTGAAGCCCATCAGGATGATGCGGTCGCCCGGCCGGTAGTGACGCGATATGAACGTATAGCCCCGCACGATGCGCGCGATGATGCCATCGCCGAATGCTCCGCCCACGAGTTTCGCGATGACGTTGCGCGAATCGCCGACGCCATGCAGATATTTCGCGACCTGTCCGTCCGGCCCCGGTTCGGCGATTTCCTGTTCGGAGGCGAGCAGCGTGGACGCGGGGTCCGGTTCGCCGGACAGCAGCATGAACGCCTTGAATACGTTCGTGGGATCCGGCGTGCCGTCGTTGTCGTGATCGGTGTCGGGACCGTTCCAGGTTCCATCCGCGCAGAAAATGATGTTCTTGCTCATGATGCACCTTCCTTTCCATCGTGACGCCGCAAGCACTCGCTCAGTATGTCTTAGTGTCTCGGCGATCGATCGGCAAGCCGCACGTCTTCTGCGAACGACGCTTTGGCCGAAAGAGCCTAACCGAGATCGAATGGCGGCTTTACTTTTGCAAAAGGACGGGTTTATAAAGGAGCCATCCTTGAAAAAAACTCAATTATGAAAGTCACGCTCGACGAGCTTCAGACCTTCGCGACGGTCGTCGATACAGGCTCCATCACGGCGGCTGCGGAGCAACTGGATCAGACGGTTTCGGGCGCGAGCCGCACGCTCGGCCGCCTCGAAGAGAAACTGCAGACGACGCTCCTGCGCAGGACCACGCGCCGCCTCGAACTGACGGAAGAGGGCAGGAGCTTCCTGCAGCATGCGCGCGAGATCATCGACGCGGTGGAGAGCGCCGAAGAGCAGGTCGCCGCACGCCGCGAACGGCCGTCGGGCCTGTTGCGCGTCGATGCCGCGACGCCCTTCATGCTGCATGTCATCGTGCCGCTCGTCGCGGGTTATCGCGAGCGCTATCCGCATGTGGAGCTGGAGCTGAACAGCAACGAAGGCGTGATCGATCTGCTGGAACGCCGCACCGATGTCGCGATCCGCATCGGCAAGCTGAAGGATTCGACGCTGCATAGCCGTCCGATCGGCAGCAGCCGCATTCGCGTGCTGGCGACGCCGCATTATCTGGAAACGCACGGGCATCCGAAGCGCGTCGACGAGCTCGCCAATCACGCGCTGCTCGGCTTCACGCAGCCGGAATCGCTCAACGTCTGGCCGCTCGCGGGGCGCGATGACGAGCTGTATCGCATCAAGCCGAGCATCGCTTCGTCGAGCGGCGAGACGCTGCGGCATCTCGCGCTGGAGAGTGCGGGCATCGTGTGCCTGTCGGACTTCATGACGCTGCGCGACCGGCGCGAAGGGCGGCTCGTGCAGATTCTCGCGCGTCATACGCAGGAAGTGCGGCAGCCGATCAACGCCGTCTACTATCGCAACACGGCGATCTCCGCGCGCATCGCTTCGTTCGTCGACTATCTCGCGCAAGCCGTGAAGACCACGGAGTTCGCGCTGACCGGCAATCGCTGACACTCACCCCGCCGATTCGACCGCGAGCAGATTGAGCACGAGCAGAATCGCGGCCTGATTGTCGGCGCTGATCGCGATGCCGAGCGTGCCGCCGATCCATCTGCCGATCTTCGTCGCGGCGAAATCCGCGCTTTGCGCCGACTTCTTGAGCGTCACGCCGAGCCTCACGGCCCGATAGTGGTACGAAGGGATGTGATGCCGCGTCGCGAGCGCGAACAGGCCGCCTTTGTCCTCCGAGCACCATCCGAGCGTGCCCGCGAGAACCAGTTGCTCGTACCGGTCCAGGCCGTCGATGAACGCGCGCGCGAGACGCCGCACGCGCGCTTCGTCGAGGCCGTACTGCATCAGCACTGAGGCGACGGGATCGTCGGGCGCGTGCGCGTGCTCGTCTATCTGCGCGGCGACGCCGTCGAGTTCCATCGACACATCGCGCTGATTGCTCGCGCTGCGCAGACAATCGATCAGAAAGCGCCTGAAATACGTGCATACGGCGTAGCCGCTCGACGGCGCGCTGTGCTCGCTCGCGTGCGATTCGCCGTGGCCCGGTTCGAGCCGCAGCACTTTCGCGTAGATGAACTGCGCGACGAGTTCTTCCTTGTCCTCCTTGAGCGATTGCAGCTCGGGCGGATGATAGCCGCGCAACGCGCCTTTCACGAGGTTGTAGATCGAAACCATTTCGTCCTGCGACAGATGCGTGCGCCGGCGCCAAAGGTCGGTGAGCATCGAGGGCGCACCCGTCTCCTGGACGGGATTCATTGTCAAGGTCTCCACGTTGTCAATCCCCTCAAATCGGTGGCAACGTGATGAGTATGGTTTTCTCCTATTAAACGACCAATATGAAGTTAGTCATATCCGTCGACTAGAACTTTCGGGTAAACCGGGCGGATCAACGCAGCAAGGGGATGACAGATGCAAGGCGATCGTGAGCACGGCGAGACCGACGAGGACGTCGCCAGTGCGCTCTACGCGGCGGACCCCGCATCCTTCGTCGCGCATTGCTGCGCGATCGCGCTCTTCTATCCGGCATTGCTGTCACGCCCGCACGCCGGATGGCTCGTCTTCGGCTGCGTGCTCTTCCACGCGGGCGCGAATGGTCTCGCGATCGGTCTTTGGGCCTGGCGGCGTCACGATCCGCTTCGTTTCGGCGCGCGTCGATGGATCGGCCTGCATGCGCTGCGAAACGTGCTGCTTCACGCGGCGCCGGGCATCGCGATCTGTTTCGCGTTCCAGAACGAATCCGCCGGATCGGTCGCCGCGCAGGCCGTTCTGCTCGTCACGCTGGCCGCGCTTGCCTACGGTTCGAACGGATTGAGCGTGCGCAACCTGTCGGGCGCGGTGCTGACGCTGCTTCTGCCCGTCACGATTGCGAGCCTGATGCAGCCCGCCGATGGCCGTTTCGGATTGGGCGTCGTGCTTGCCGTGTTCGTCGTCGCGATCCATCTTTTCGGCTCGCAGTATCGGCGTCTTTTTCGCGGCATCGTGAAGGCGCGCGTCGAGCAGGAGCGGCTCGCGCAAACCATCGCGCTGCAGAAAAGCGTGATCGAGGAAGCGAGCCTTGCGAAGACGCGTTTTTTCGCGGCCGCCAGTCACGATCTGCGCCAGCCGCTTCACGCGATCGGCCTGCTCGCGCAGGCACTCACCGACGGCCGCGCGAGCGCGCAGGAGCGCGATGACTCCGCGCAGCACATCATCGCCAACGTCGACGCGCTGAATCAGCTCTTCAATCAGGTGCTCGACCTCGCGCGCATCGAAAGCGGCGTCACGCAGGTGATTCCGCAGCATTTCCTGATGTCGGAGCTGCTCGCGCGCATCGAGCGGCAGTTCCGGCCCGCCGCCGCCGCGAAGGGGCTGGCGTTGCGCATCGCGCCGACGTCGAGCGTCGCCTTCACCGATCCGGTGCTGCTCGAACGCGTGATCGGCAATCTCGTGTCGAACGCCGTGCGCTACACCGAGCGCGGCTCGATATGGATCGGCGTGCGTCACGGCGGCGATCCGGAGCAAGGTCATATCGAAGTGCGCGATTCGGGCATCGGCATCGCGCCCGACGAACACGCGCTCGTCTTCGAGGACTTCTATCAGGCGCCGCTCGCGCATCACGGCGCGCGCGAGGGACACGGCCTCGGTCTCGCGACGGTGCGCCGTCTGACGCGGCTGCTCGGCGGCGAGCCGACGCTGCGCTCGGAGCCGGGACGCGGCACGACGATCCGCGTGCCCGTGCGCTTCGGCGATGCGAATCTCGTTACGTCGAGTCTGTGCGCGCCGCTGCCGGTCATCGGATGCATCGAAGGACGCCATGTGCTGTGCGTCGACGACGATCCCGCGAATCTCGATGCGCTCAGCGCCTTGCTCACGCGCTGGGGATGCAGCGTGCGCGGCTGTCGCGACGAGCTGGCGGCGGTGCGCGCCATTTCCGAGGGCTTCGTGCCGGACGTGCTGCTGTGCGATTACCAGATCGACCGCCACGAGACCGGCGCGGAAGTGCTTCAGGCCGTGCGCGAGGCGTTGCGGCGGCGCGGCCACGGCGAGCCGGCGAGCGTGGTGATTACGGGCGACATGGCGTCGCCCGGCCTCGCGGCGCTCGTCGCCGCCGGTTTGCCGGTCCTGCACAAGCCCGTTACGCCGACGCGCCTGCGCCGCACGCTCGACATGCTGCTTCAGCCGCGCGGACAGGACGAAGCGGCCTGAGCGCGGCGCGCCGCTCAGAGCGTGCGCCCGCCTTGCAGCCAGCCGTTGATGAGCGCGATCGCCGAAGAACGGTTGTGCACGCCGAGCGCACGAAAAATCACGGAGAGATGAACCTTGACCGTGCCTTCGGCGACCTGCAATTCGCGCGCGATCATCTTGTTCGTGCAGCCGCGATGCACGAGCCGCATGATTTCGCGCTGACGCGGCGACAGGTTTTCCATCAGATGCAGATGATGCGGCGCGAGCGCGGGCGCCGCCGTGTTCGTCATCGGGCGCGGACGTTCGGCGGCGCTCTGGCGCGCGAGCCGCGACGGCGACGGATCGATCAGGCTCAGCGCCTCGATCGGCACATACGCGCCGCCGGACAGCACGAGCTCGATCGCCTTGACCATCACGTTGGCGGGCTCGCGCTTGGGCACGAAGCCGAGCGCGCCCGCGGCGAGCACCGCGCGCATCTCGTCGACGGATTCTTCCGCCGACAGCACCACGAGCGGCAGCGCCGGATTCGCCTTCAGCAGCGCCGAGAGCGACGCCGCGCTTTCCATGCCCGACATGTGCAGATCGACGATCGCGAGATCGTGATTCGCTTCCGGACGCGCGGCGGCGGCGAGCGTCTCCCAGTTGTCGGCTTCGTCGAACTGCGCGTCCGGATCGATGCCGCGCAAAAGCGCCTTGACGGCCTGGCGGATCAGTTCGTGGTCATCGGCGACGAGAAACCTCATGCGCTTCCCCGATAGGTTCCGTCATTGCGTATCGTCGACGCACAGGTCGGGATCGCTGACGACGCAATCCGCGCTCGGCATCGCGGGCCCGCCGCGCACGCGCACGCCGGTCTCCTTCGCGGAGATGCGCAAGCCCTTCGGCAAGAGCACCCACATTTGCGTCGGCTGCTTCATGCGGCTCGCCTGCTGCTGGGCCTGCGGTCCGGTGCCGAAGAAATAATCGGCGCGCACGGCCCCGCGAATCGCGCCGCCCGCGTCCTGCGCCATGAGCAGGCGCGTGATGGATGCCCCCGCCGGCCCGCCTTCGCTCGCGTTGACGAAGACGGGCGCGCCGAGCGGCGTCGTGCGCGGATCGATCGCGGCCGAGCGCCCGGCGGAAAGCGGCACGCCCAATGCGCCGATGGGTCCGGCGGGCGAATCGGGGATCGTGCGGAAAAAGACGTAGCTCGGGTCCGATGCCGCGAAGGCATAGCCGATCGGCGCGCTCTTCGCGAGCGATGGCGTCGCGGTCTTGTCCGTGGCGCGGTCCGATGGCGCGTCCGGCGCGCTCACCCCCCCCCCCCGCCCCCCCGGCCCCCCGGCGCCCAAACCCGCCCTGTAGCCCCCCCCAATCGCCGCAATCCGCGGC